>JAJRBU010000019.1 GCA_028679315.1 Methanoregulaceae archaeon | reverse complement strand
TCATGTAGCTTGGCGCAAGCGCAATTGAAACCCCGCTCTCATGCGCCACCTGTTCCGCAGCACCGGCGATATTATGGGCTCGCTGCCCCGCTCCCTCGGAATATGTCTTCAGGTTGATCAGGATGAAGGCTTTTGTCATGGATAGCTCCCTGATACAAGAGTGATCGTGCCGGGTGATAACAGTTAGCGACTGTTCAGTCAGAAGAGAGACCGCGGAGGTAGTGGCCTGCAGTGATACCGCCCTGCGCCATGGCCTTGATCCTCGCCTTCATGGCAGAAAGATGCGGTGGGGAGGTGATATTCCCTGCCATCCATGAGGTATCATGCATGGCTTCACGGTAGATCGAGACCATCCCTGATGCATACGAAGGTCCCCTCCATCGTGCATCGATGATACAGCAGTCTACCCCCACACGGGCAAGGTCAGGGAGGTAATCGATAAGGCAGAGCTCTGCAGCATTCAGGATGTGGGTCCTTCCCCAGGGATCGGGATGGACGGGAAAGATCCTTCCGGTGGTGTCAGAAAGGCCGTACATCACCGCACGAGCACCCGCATTCCCTGTGGGATGATTCTCCCCCTTTTTCACAAGGTCAAGCAGGGTATCCGCAGTGATCATCGCCGGAATATTCCCCTGGACCAGCATGTTCACCTGTGGCTTTTCACCACTGCGGCTACAGAGCAGAGCAAGGTCCTCACCAGACAATTCAGGGGAGAGAGTAAAGCCTGAACAGTCAGGGGAGAGGGCTTTTACCGCACACGCATTGAACACGTTCAGGTCAGGTCCCCCTGTCACTTGTATGCCTGGGGCGGTGGCCTGGACAGGATCGGCATACATGGCACCTTCTGTCATCACCTCTTCCAGGCCAAAATCCGCAAGACCTGGGAGAAGAGTGAGCGCTTCTATTGTAAACTCCGGGAGAGGGACGCGGGGCCATTTCCATGCAAACCGGATACCCTTTTCCTGGCATTCGACCATGGTGTTCATGAGGTCTCGCTCCATATCCCGGGGATCCGGCTCGAAATAGACACGATCGCACCCGGCCCGGCAGGCAGCCATGACATCCTCGATCCTGTCACAGATGACTGCAAGGTCCGGATTCCGCGATCGCCTTCCACCCTGATGGTCCAGCAGGGAGAGGAGCAGAGCAAGCCTCCGGTCAGCATCCTCACGCATCCGGTCGTCGGGACGGTACGTCCCAAGGAGGGCTCGCTCTGCCTCAATGAAAAACTGGCGTCTGAACCGGTTGACCGCACCTATCTGAAGGAACAATCCACCCTCATACCGGATGCTGAGATCACGGACCCTGAACGCGGTCATCCCGGATTTCATGACCTGTCGGGAGATATCCTCCATAGTGGTGGGTCGTTCACAAGCCTGCTCCGGGATGAAGTCAGCCTCGGCCTTCACCGAAACCAGTGCTCCTCCCGGAAGCGTGAATGAACCGGAGAGAACAGGAAAATGACCGGCTTCAACCGTGAGGGTGATATCGATCGGCACCGGAAACCTTCCGGCGGGGCCAAGTGCATTCCTGATTGCTCCTGCTTTCCTTTCGAGCGATGCACTGTGGGTAAGGTAGAGGGCCATGCCCTTCCTACAACCGGTTGACTGCCTGATGATGATATCTCTCCCAAAAGATTGCGGGCTCTCATGGAGCACAAAACCGGATTCTGTCCATGTATGAGGATCGATCCCGACAAGCCCATCCCCGGGGGTGAGGGCCCTTTCTCCGGCCGCTGCGACCCTGATTTCCTGCCCTCTGACAGACTGTATCGTTCCGACAAAGAGCCCGCGGTTATCAGGCCGGTCACGCCCCATGAGCGAAGGTCCCCGGTCCCCGCAGAGATATCCTGACGTGAAACCCCGCGAGAACGCGATAGCAAGGTCGTCCATGTCCGACTGCTCCGGGACAAAGGTCCCCTCTGCAACGGCATCAAGGGCTCTCCGGTAGAGAGAGACGACCACTGCCACGTAATCAGGAGAGCGCATCCTTCCCTCGATCTTCAGGGCAGAGATCGGCCGTTTCAGGATCCGGGAGAGGTGTGGATACAGGCAGAGATCCTTGGTGGAAAGGAGACACGGCTCCCCGAGCGGGACCCTGCGGGGCCCGGTTATTCTCCCGAAGGAATCTGCTGTTCCTGCCACCAGCGAGTAGTCCCTGCGGCAGGGCTGGGCACAGGCACCACGGTTCCCGCTCCGGCCCCCGATCACCGAGGAGAGGAGGCATTGGCCTGAATAGGCATAACAGAGCGCCCCGTGGATAAAGATCTCGATTCCAGGTCGTTTCTCCTGAGGCACTTGGAATATCCGGTCGATCCCCTCAAGGGAAACCTCCCGGGCGAGGACCACCCGGTCGAATCCTTCCCGTTTTGCATGAACCACCCCTTCCGGACCGATGATCGTGCACTGGGTGGAGGCATGGCGCGGCAGGTCCGGGACGACATCGCGTGCAACCAGGGCGACACCGGGATCCTGGATGAGCACGGCATCAGCCCCCATGGCATACAGATCCCTCAGATATGCGGCAACGTCAGGAAGTTCCCGGTCATGGACCAGAGTATTGACCGTTACATAGACCCGTGTACCGCGCAGGTGCGCATACGCTAGTGCCCGCCCGAGTTCCTCCTCATTGAAATTTGGACTGTATTTTCGTGCCCCGAACCGTTTACCACCAAGATAGACTGCATCGGCACCGGCATTGACCGCGGCCACCAGCGAGTCCATGGACCCTGCCGGTGCAAGAAGTTCGGGAATCTGCCCCTGTTCCTGATACATGAATTGGTGTACTAGGTATCCCCCGCCCCGGTGATAAAACCAGCAATGGTGAGATGATAAGCAGGGAGCTTATATACCCCACTGATCCATCCACTCTTATGAAGTGTGTCGCCTCAGTTTCTGACCCGCGATACATCCAGGAAGCTGAAGAGGCAGGGGCAGACATGGTTGAGCTCCGGCTTGATCTCTTTTCCACGAATCTGTCTCCGGACCAGAAGACATGCGTAAAAAGGTGCACCCTTCCCCTGATTATCACGGTACGGAGCCGGCAGGAGGGCGGGCATTTCCGCGGTTCCCCGGATGACTGGTGGAAGCTCGTGTTACCCTGGCTCTCCGATGCAACAATGGTTGACGTGGAGCAGGATTTCTCGATGCTCACCCCCCTTATCAACGATGCAGGTGTTGAGGTTATCGCATCATTCCATTCGGGGCGGATGCTGATTGGAGGTGAACTGGGAGCGATAGCAACAAGGCTTCGGGCGTATGGTACACCAAAGGTCGTGGTCCGACCGGAGAGCCCGATCGATGTCCTGACGCTCTGCTGGTTTACCTACCGGACGGTAAAACCGGTCATCACCAGTATTATCGATTCAAAATATCGCTATGCCAGAGTTATGCTTCCCTTGTTCGGGTCGGAAATGGCCTTTGGGTACGCAGGGGAGGCGACCGCGGAAGGGCAGTATCATGTCCGGGAGATGCGGCAGATGATCGAAGCCCTGAGGGAGTAGGGTGCCGTGGTTCTCCTTTACGACTGATACCGTTCGTCCCTGGTATGCTCTGATCCCGCCCCGGAAAGAAATCCATAAGTGACGGTAAAAAAGTTGGATTGGTTATTCGTCCTTGACCACGACGCCCCAATCTACGACATAGAATCCATTACGGACGATTTTTTGGGGGATGTCACCTGTTCAGGGGCGGTGACCAGCGGTTCTGCGTATGATGCGGGAAGTTGAGAGAGGAGAGCAACAGGTTTTTTTTAAAGAAGAAGACGACCACGACTGAAACGAGTGCTGCGAAGGGG
>JAJRBU010000099.1 GCA_028679315.1 Methanoregulaceae archaeon | reverse complement strand
TGAACAAGGGCTCTTGGTAATCGCACTGATTATTGCTTCAGTCAGCCTGTTTCTCAGCCTATTCAATGCTCTCATTCTCATCGATCTCTCGAAAAAAATTACTGCCCTAAAAAACCTCGCGCATCCTCCTGCCGAAAACACAGTATCCTCTGCTTCATTTCTTCAAAAAGAATCTGACTCTTCAGAACGGGGAAAAGAGGGCACTCACCAGGCTTTTCAACAGAAGAATGATACAGTAGTAAGAGGGATACGGTCGGTCATTGATAGGTATGCGATTGATTCAATTGTCGTTTCAATGACAGATGGTCTTGTTGTTACATCGGTTGACAGTAGTACTCCTGAATATGATGCTGCCCATTATAGCAGTATGTTCAAAGGAAAATATACCCAGCCAGAACAAGGGATCTTACTCATTCCTCTTGAGTACCGGGGAATTACTCTTATCGGTATTGCACGGACCCAGGATACGATCTCTGAAGGGATGATTTCCCATTTTGCAAGAGAGATGCGATCGGTCGTTGAACAGGATTTATGATATGCAGGTGGATTCATTCACTAATGCTTTATTTATTATGTGGGTGATGAATTGATAGGAAGGGCTTAATGGTCAGGGTTTTTACTTTCGCATCCGGAAAAGGGGGTACCGGAAAGACAACCGTCACCATCAACCTCGGAACCAGCCTCGCACAGTTTGGAAAGAACACCTGTATCATGGATGCTGACATCGGTATGGCTAATCTTGGCCTCTCGCTGGGCCTTGAAGATGCTCCCGTCACCCTCCATGAAGTACTTTCGGGAGCTGCCTCAATAAAAGACGCCGTTTATGAGGGGCCAGGAGGTGTTCAGGTCGTACCATGCGGGATATCCCTCCAAGGATTCCAGCAATCAGATCCTGATCTTCTTAAAGAAGTGCTGAAAGATCTTACCGGTTCTCTTGATTTTCTTCTCATCGATGCCCCTGCAGGTATAAGTCGTGATGGTGTGGTACCCCTTGCAGTTGCCGATGAAGTAATCCTCGTGGTGAATCCCGAACTCTCGGCTATTGTCGATGCCATGAAGACCAAAATCCTCGCTGAAGTGGTCGGAGGTCATGTCCATGGTGCTATCATTAACCGTGCCACTCCTGACAGTATGTCTACGATCACCCAGAAGATGGAAAAAGTCCTCGGCACCCGTGTTATCGGAATGATTCCTGAGGAGCAGAATATCAGAAAGGCCGCTTCAGCAAAGGTTCCTGTTGTTCTGAAATATCCTGCATCTGATGCATCTGCCGCCATGAAAAAGATTGCAGCAGGACTTGCGGGTATGACCTACGATCAAAGAGCAATGGAACCGAAAGACTCTTTTGTTGACAGGTTCACAAAGGTGCTCTTTCGGGGCCGGAAATAAGAAATAGACAAATTAACTTCACTTTTTATAAAGGAAACCCACATTTTTTGTAGATTGCGAATGAATATAAATCAGTGTTCTTTTTTAGACGGAATTTAAATCCTCTCCAAAATATCATGGGACCAAATCCAATTTTAACCGATGCCATGAATTAACTGATACCCATATCCGGCAGGTAAAAAAATGGGTAAGGACCCATTCCCGCCCCTTACCCTTCTCCAATGGCATGAGGATTCTCTGAATTTTAACTCTTTCCAGATCTGCTCGATGGTTGTATCTCCAGATGTACTCAGCGATATAGGGGCAATCTGGCTCTGATAATACCTCTCTGGGGAAGCGGGTTTAGGTTTGAGGAATCCCCAGAACCCTTCCCATTTTTTGATGTGGTTTCCTTTTCCGTCGCTTTAGTTACCCTCGCCATGATTTACCAGACGATGAACATAACCTCTTGCCGCCACTCCCGTGTAGGCTTTCCAGGGGTCTGAGCAGAGAGTAGAGCCCAGTTCAACCTTCTGAGTGATTAACGGTAGAAGTGTGGACTCATCGACATTTTCGACGATTTCAGCCCAGACCTGACCGTTCCTGCAGAGAATCCCAAAGACTGGTTGCTTCGATGTGTCCCGGCCTCGTTTGGTTTCAGTATCCCGGACAACCTTTCGTTTATTCTTCCAAGCTCCTCCTAGATAGGTTTCATCAACTTCAACCGTGCCGGAAAAAATGTCGGGGACATCCTTTGCCAAGACCATCCATATTTTAAGAAGTGCACGGAGCACTCGCTTCTTGTCGAAACCGGTTTGTTCAACAATCGAATTTGAACTTTATTCCATCAGAAAGAGGTGGATGATCTCCCGCCATTCCTGCATAGTAAAACGAAGAGGGAGTGTGAGCGGGAAAAAGTTGTATTTGCATTGGGCACACCGTCTCCTCCCCGTACTCATTTTGTATACCTTTTTTCCATCACATTTTGGGCAGGTTATTTTTGCCATTTTTTCTGTCTTAAATCCTTATTGGATTGAGGCGATACAATGACACCTTACCCATAATCTGTTAGGTGCTGTTTCTTTATAATTACCAAAATTATTTTCAATTCTCGCCCGATATGTTTCTGATTTCAAAGATACAATGTTCATCTCCTTTCGACCGGCACCTGATTTCCCTTCCCCGTACTTTGATACCAAATGCGCCCTCTACAATACCCGCAAGGAGCCCGGCCGTACAGAAACAGACATTCTTGCCGCTGCTTCCTATTGATTCAGATTCCACGGTATGTTCAAGAGTAATCGTCTTGGTCTTTTCAGCCTCATTCCAATCCATCTTAATAATCTGGAACCAACCCATCTGAGAATAGAATGCAAATGCCATATCTGCGAGCGTATTCGGATTGGTTATACCCATTCTCTTATAATGCTCCACATTTTCTTTTCCCATTTCCATATATGCCCGGTAGTTCACACCCCCTGCCGGTACTTCTCCCATGGTCTTGGCAAGTGAAGACATCATAGAAGAGAAGATGAACCGGGGCATCATGACAACAGGGTCATCGATCAGCTTGATCTTTCCTTCGAGAGGTTTGTGTTCAATATATTCGGTTATTGCCGAATCTCCGTTTACTATCGCCTGAGCTTTCCATTTCCAGCTGGATTCTGTCTGGTCAGCTACGAATTCACAACAGTCATCCCCTTGTGCATAGCACCGTGTCTCCAGACAGAACCAGTTCTTGCCTGTAACTGCAGTCAAAACTCCCTCAATCCATCCCTGGTGAATACCACAAACCGGCATCTTCCATTCCTTCATGACTTGAGATTCGAATGTCTTCCTCGTTTGTAAAATGATCCTTTTTTCACTCTGTTCGATGAGCTCAAACGGTGCTCCCCAACCCTGCTGGTGCTGAAGTTTGAAGACTAGAAGAAGGAATTCGGCCTTGGAAAGATTGA
>JAJRBU010000161.1 GCA_028679315.1 Methanoregulaceae archaeon | reverse complement strand
CGGGGGCATCGTTGGTCCCATCCCCGGTCATGGCCACCATGTTGCCCTCCTCCTGGTAGGTCTTGATCAGCCGGAGCTTGTCATCCGGCTTTGCTTCGGCAAGGAAATCATCCACTCCAGCCTCAGCAGCGATGGCCGCGGCAGTCAGCCGGTTGTCCCCGGTGATCATGATCGTCCTGATCCCCATCCGGCGGAGATCAAAGAACCGTTCCCGGACTCCGGACTTGAGGATGTCCTTCAGATGAACCACGCCAAGGATAGTCCAGTCCCTGCTGACCACGAGCGGGGTCCCGCCGGTCTGTGCAATCCGGGTGACCTTCGGGATGAGATCCGTGGGTATGGGATTCCCGTGGCCGGTGACCTCAGCTGTGATGGCATCGGTGGCACCCTTCCGGTACGAGACCCCGGCAATGTCCATCCCGCTCATGCGGGTGTGTGCCGAGAACGGGATGAAGACGGCATCGGCCGGGATGCTATTCAGGGTTTTTCCCGATTCCGTTGCCAGAGTCACGATGCTTCTCCCTTCAGGGGTCTCATCTGCGTAGGAAGCACAAAAGGCAGCGTTGACAAGGTCTGCCTCGCTCACTCCTTCAACCGGGATGAACGCGGCAGCCTGCCGGTTTCCATGCGTAATCGTGCCGGTCTTGTCCAGGAGGAGCACATTCACGTCCCCGGCCGCCTCGATGGCTCTCCCTGACATGGCGATGATATTTCTCTGGAACAGCCGGTCCATCCCGGCAATACCGATAGCCGGGAGAAGGGCGGCAATGGTGGTGGGGGCGAGGCAGACAAAGAGGGCGATCAATACCGTGAGCGGGACCGGGCTGCCGCTTCCTGATGTCGCTGAACTGTAGGCAGATACCGGCCAGATAGCGGCCACCACAAGAAGGAAGACCCCGGTCAGGGCAAACAGCAGGATCTCGAGTGCCTGTTCGTTCGGGGTCTTCCGGCGTTTTGCACCCTCAATCATCTGGATCATGCAGTCGAGGAAGGTCTTCCCGGGCTCCGCGGTGATTCGGATAATCACTCCATTGGCGATTACCGTGGTCCCGCCGGTTACCGCACTCCGATCCCCACCCGATTCACGGACCACCGGCGCAGACTCCCCGGTGATGGCTGCCTCGTTGACCAGGGCAGCCCCTAAAACGACATCTCCGTCACTCGGGATGAGATCGCCGGTCTGGACGAGGACCAGGTCGCCGGGTTTGAGATCGGTTGATGCCACGGACTCGAAGTGCGCAGAGAACTGGGGCGAATCGATTTTCTTTGCGGTCATCGCGGTCCTTGATCTCCGGAGGGAGGCAGCCCGGGCTTTTCCCCTTCCTTCTGCCAGGGATTCGGCAAAGTTGGAGAAGAGGACCGTGAGCCAGAGCCATAAAGAGACCATCCCAATGAACAGTACAGAGGTTCCGGTCGGCCTGAAGAGTGCGAACCCCCATGCCAGGGTGGTCAGGATTGCGCCGATCTCCACTGAGAACATGACGGGGTTCTCGATCTGGCGCCGCAGATCCAGTTTTTTGAGGGAATCAATCGCTGCGGTCCGCAGCAGTCCGGGATCAAACGCAGTGACCGGGCTCACCCGTTTGCGTGCCATATCAGATCCCCCCAACGAGCGAGAGGTGCTCTGCAACCGGTCCCATGGCAAAGAACGGGAAGAAGGTGAGGGCTCCGATGATCAGGATCACCGCGATCAGCCAGAGGACAAAGGAGGGTGATGCGGTCGGGAGGGTCCCTGGCCCGGAGGGGATGGTCTTTTTCTTTGCAAGGGAACCTGCAAGAGCAAGCATAGCAATCGCCGGCACAAACCTTCCCACCACCATGACCAGGGCTCCTGCCAGTGCATAGAATGGCGAGGCAGCATCAAGTCCCGCAAAGGCGCTCCCGTTGTTGTTTGCCATCGAGGCGAACGCGTACACCACCTCTGAGAGGCCATGCGGGCCGGGATTGAAGATCCCGGCCAGTCCTCCAGACACAACGAGGGCAATCCCGGTGAAGACCAGGACGAGGATGCTTGGGACAAGGATGGTGACAATGGCCATCTTCATCTCGAAGATCTCGATCTTTTTCGCGAGATACTCCGGGGTCCGCCCGATCATCAGCCCTGCGATGAAGACAGCAACGATGACAAAAGCGATCATCGTGGCAAAACCGGACCCGATGCCGCCAAAGACCACCTCACCAAGGAGGATCAAAACCATCGGGACCAGGCCTCCGAATGGGGTGAGGGAGTCATGCATGGTGTTCACCGCCCCGTTTGCCACCGCAGTGGTTGAGGTACTGAACAGCACGGTTCCGGCAAGCCCGAACCGGACCTCTTTTCCTTCCATCGAGACACCCGAAACTCCCTGCGATGCGAGAGATGGATTCCCGGCAAGTTCGGCGCTGTATAGCATCCCGGCTGCTGCGATAAAGAGTACCATCATTGTAACGTAAATCGCGATACCCTGCTTCCTGTTACTGGAGAGGAATCCGAACATGAACGGGAGTGATGCAGGGATGAGGAGGATAAGGAAGATCTCAAAGAAGTTCGTGAAGGCGGTAGGATTTTCATATGGATGGGCAGAGTTGGCGTTATAAAACCCTCCGCCGTTTGTCCCAAGCATTTTGATCGCCTCCTGGGAGGCTACCGGCCCCATGGCGATACTCTGGGTGCCAGCTCCACCATACCCGGAGATGGTGACGACGGGGTCCAGGTTCTGGATTACTCCCTGGGAGAGGAGTACTACTGCCACAATGAACGCAAGGGGGATCAGCACATAGAGCACCGCCCTGGTCACATCAACCCAGAAATTCCCGATTCTGTCGGTCTTGTTCCGGATGAGTCCCCGCATCACGACGGCCGCGATACAGAGTCCCGTGGCCGCGGAGAGGAAGTTCTGGACTGAGAGTCCTATCATCTGGGTCAGATAACTTGCAGCAGTCTCTCCGCCATATACCTGCCAGTTGGTGTTGGTGGTGAAACTGATGGCGATATTGAGTGCTTTTTCAAGAGAGAATCCTGGCACCTGCTGGGGATTGAGGGGCAATAAGCCCTGGAGGATAAGAATGAGAAAGAGAATGCCGAACCCGATGGCATTGAAGATCAGGAGGTCGCGGGCGTAGCCCTTCCAGGAATCCTCTTCCTCAGGAGGGATACCAATGAGATGGAACAGGGTGTTTTCCAGCCGGACCATTGGGTTCCATTGAACCGTGCCTGAAAAAACGGCGGCAAGGTATCGTCCTGTAAAATATGCTGCAACGGTAACCAAGGAAAGGAAAACTGCGATCGTGACCACATCAACCAGCGGATTTGCGATGGGCATCGGGAGACTCCCTTTGTGCCTGAGAATGTTCCAGGATCTTAGAAGGGTTCTTCCCGTTTTAGTTTAATAAGTTGTTTGTCAAGAGGAAACGGTTCATTGACCATTCAATTCTGCTCCAATTCAGAATTTTAGGGATATCAATTAGTTTTTAATGAAGAATTCTGGAAATTTTCACGTTTTCCTTCTTATGGTGTCTATGACAATAAAGGAAATAATCTTCAATTTGTACAATAAGCATTAAATACTAGGAAGACTATTTCCTTCCATCCAGAAATCAGGACTGGATTTTTTTTCCTCCTCTCTTCTGTTATCGGAAGGAGGGCCAGAGCTGGCTGGATGCGGAGGAAAAAAGGAAACGAGGTGAGGAAATGCCGACTATGCACATGGAAAGAAGGTCCGAAAGGCGGAGAATCGGACCAGGGGATTTGAGGGGAATCGAAAACGATTCAGAGCAGATCGTTTCTCCGGCAGCAGAAGAACAAGGGGTATTGATCGGCCGATGGTATTACTTCCTGTATACAAATGGCACAAGAATCAATCTCTGTAGAATGCAGCAGATTCCAGGATTCCCTGTACTTACTGAAGTGATGGATCCAAGACATCTCGCAATTTCAGATGATGATCTCGAATGTGCTGTCCAGTTCGAAACATGTGGATTCACGGAACCGGGTCTTTACCATATCTCGCCTCTTATTGAGGGCAAATTGAGAATCCTTTTTGAATAATATTTTCTTTCGCGAGAACATTTCAGGTACTTCTGCCTCTGCGAAGGAAATTTCCTCGTTTTACCAAGGGGAAAAAATGATTGGATGTGATAAATACGGATAATCGGAACGTGACGATCCTTCAGCACGAAAGGAATGAACCAGCCGGTCTTTTTATGGATTCTATCAGGGAAAGCGGGGTACCATGTTCAGAGGTCCCGCTGAATGAGACAAATGAAATTCCCCCTCTCAAGGCAACCCACCTGATCATCATGGGTGGTCCAATGAGTGTCAATGATGAGGGAGATTTTCCCTGGTTGAGAACAGAGAAACAGATCATCAGGGAGTGGGTGGCAGACGGCCGTCCGGTCCTTGGGATCTGCCTCGGTGCGCAATTGATCGCCTCCTCCTTTGGTGCTCCGGTATATCCCTGCAGGAAGGAACTTGGATGGTCATCGGTGAAGGCAATCGGAGATGGATTCTTTCCTGAATTGCCCCGCCGGTTTAAGGTATTTCAGATGCATGGGGAGACCTTTGACATCCCGCGAGGAGCAACGCTGGTATTCCATGGAACGGAGGTCCCCCACCAGGCCCTCTGCATAGGAAGTGCACTCGGCTTCCAATTTCATCTGGAGCTCACCCTTGCAATGATCGAGGACTGGATCTCCTTCCTGCCACCCCAGAACCGGTCATCCCTTCTTGCACAAAGCTGGCGGTATCTTCCGGAAAGCGAACAAATCTGCAGGGCAATTGCAGACCGGTTTCTGGCTGCACCCTCCAATTCCTTTTCATGGCTTCAGCCTGCACATTGAAGAAACCACTGAATTCCTTTTTTTATTGGCAGGAAAAGGTAAATGGGACACTCTATCTGCTTCCTCCTGCCCGATTCTCTGGCGGTTCGCAACCCCGGAAAGCCCGTCTTTTCTGAGGGTGTTGCAGCATCCTCTGCAAGCTTTTCACGGGGGTAAAGGGCAAAGATGATGCCATTGAGCGGGAAGAAGGCGATATCGTCCTGCACTTCTGCCTTCCAGCCAAGCCCGTCGCGGTAGAAGGCAAAGATCGGTTGAAATCCCGCACTCCGAGAGTTATGACATTGATCCGCGGATCAATGGTAACCGGTTATTCTCGCTGTGAAAGATAAATTCCAGCAACTATGTGATTTATTCCACTGCGAGACAATTTCCAATCCTTGAGGACTCTGGATGTAGAGGGCATGCAATGAGCGTTAGGTAGCGTGAGTTGCAAACAAGAAAAGAAGGGCATTGAACTTCGTGTTCGAATGCGAGGGAAGGGATTTGAACCCTAGAACTCCTACGAGACGGACCCCTCAAGCCCGCGCCTTTGACCTGGCTCGGCAACCCTCGCACGTGCCATAATA
>JAJRBU010000137.1 GCA_028679315.1 Methanoregulaceae archaeon | reverse complement strand
ACCTGCCAGTAGAGCCCGAGATCTCGGATAACATTGGCGAACTGGTCAAATTGGACCGGCTTGACGATATAGCTGTTCACCCCGAGTGAATAGCTCTCGACAATATCGCGCTCTTCGCGGGACGAGGTGAATATTACCACGGGTATTGCATGGGTCGAGGGGTCATTCTTTATTTTTCGGAGTACTTCCAGTCCATCCACCTTGGGTAGTTTCAGATCGAGCAATATGACCTTCGGCCGGCCGATTGATTTCCCTTCATATGGACCGGTACCGAAGAGATAATCCAGTGCTTCTTCACCATTCCAGGCAACATGGATCCTGTCCCCAAGATTACACCACTGAAAGACGTGGAGGATCAGTTCAACATCATTAGGATTGTCTTCAACGAGGAGGATCTCTGCACCGGTCGTGCCAGAGTTCATGTGTGGTACTAGCCCAGCGTAAAGAAAAAGGTTGTGCCCTCTCCCGGAACTGACTCAGCCCATACATGGCCACCATGGCGATGGATAATCCGCTCGACTATAGCGAGTCCAACCCCTGTACCCTCTATTGATTTGTCGTCATGAAGTCGCTGAAACACTCCGAAAAGTTTTTTAGCATACTTCATATCGAATCCGATCCCGTTATCCTTCACATAGTAGACCGTCTTGTTATCCTGTACGAGTGATCCGACCTCTATCCTGGCAATATGCCGCCCCCTCGTGAATTTGAGTGCATTGGAGAGAAGATTTGTATATACATGGTTCAGAAGGGCTGGATCAGCCGAGCAGGCGGGCATCTCTTTGACTACAAAATCAATCTGCCTCCCGGAGGTATCAAGTCTGAATTCCTCATACGCCTCTCGTGCTATGGAGGAAGGGTCCACTAAAAACCGGTTGAGGGGACACCTGCTCATGCGGGAAAAATTCAGGAGATCATCAATAAGAACACCCATACGCTGGGTATTTTCCCTGATCTTCTCAAGATATGAGGTAATCTCCTTTGGGAGATCCATGCCATACTCCTGGATCAGAATCATTGAAAAGCCATCGATTGCCCTGAGGGGAGCACGAAGATCATGTGATACTGAGTAGGAAAATGAATCGAGCTCTCGGTTTGCTATCTCGAGATCTCTTGTCCGCTCTGCAACCCGTATCTCCAGCTCTTCGTTAAGTTTCCGGATATCCTCTTCAACCTGTTTGAGCTGGGTAATATCAACAAGAATACCACGGATTCCGGCAATAGCACCGTCCCTGATTATGGGGGATGAGTACACCATGGTGATGAGGTTTGATCCATCTTTTCTGACCATGTTGTATTCTGCCCCGTCAGTTTTCAATCCATCGAGGGAATTTCTCAGATTCTGTAATGCCTGTTCATGCTCTTCCGGAACGATTATCTGGAAAATATTAATTCCCTTTTCCAGTTCATCGGGACTATACCCGAAAATCTGATATGCAGACTGGTTCACGTAAGTAATGTTACCGTCCAGATCAGTCTCAAATATAACCTGAGGAAGCAGCGTCGCAAGATCGCGGAATCTCTTCTCACTTTCGGTCAGATTTCTCTCGATCTGCCGTTTTTCGGTAATGTCACTGCCAACGGACTGGTATTCAATGACTGTCCCTTCAGGGCTGAATATCGCGCGGTCATTCCATTGCTGCCATCGAATATCTCCACTTG
The DNA here is from genome assembly GCA_028679315.1 of Methanoregulaceae archaeon. GTDB lineage: Archaea > Halobacteriota > Methanomicrobia > Methanomicrobiales > Methanospirillaceae > UBA9949. The sequence goes on along the minus strand of JAJRBU010000137.1, from coordinate 6,843 downwards.
GAAGGATGATCCTGTGTTCGATTGACAGGTCAGGATGCTCTGGGCTGAGGTTTCGGAGCCCTTCGTCAAGTCTCCTCCTCTCATCGGAAGGAATGGAAGGCATGAATTTTTTTCCTGAGATATTACAATCATCAAGCCCGAAATACCGGCAATAAGCCTCATTTGCAAACGTGATGGTCCCATCAGGGCGGAAACGCGTAATGAACTCTGACTGGCTCTCCACAACTCCCCTGTACCGTTCTTCAGATTCGCGTAATTTACTTTCACTGAATTTCAACTGCTGAATCATCCTTTTCAGGGACTGGATCAACGCATTGATACTCCCCTCAAGGATGCCAAATTCACTTCCTTTTGTGGATGCAATCCTGTGATCGAGATCTCCATGGGCAATAATGTCAGTGTCTGCGGCAATCTGGGCAATAGGTCTGGTGAGATACCTGGAGAGTCCATAAGCGCCGAAAATTCCGAGCATAAGGCCAAATCCCGCAACAAGAAGATGAAACATGATAAGAAGCCGCTGAGACTGGAGAATGAGTGTATCATCATACACGATCTCGACGATCAGACTCATGTCTGCAGCATAGTCCTCATCCCTGAGATCGATAAAGAGGTATTTCGTTGTCAAACGGGGGTCATTATCCGGTATTAAAAGACTTTGCCGGGTCACCAATACCTGGTCAAGGGTCGCGTTCAGTTCCGCGTCGGGTCTGAAAGACTTGTTTCCAACCTGCCGTTTTGCCGTTGTAAATATCCTGAGATCGCTTATATATGGGCTCCGTTCCCTGACTGACTCGATCATGTCCGTGTACTTGAGAGTATTTCGTTCTGATTTGAATGACTCAGCGGAAAGGCCGAGTTCAAGGATGTAGCGGTGATCTTCGGTCGGGGAATATGCGAACTTTTTCAGATTTCCTGTGGCGCTTTCCTGCACCACCCGATCGGGATAGAATCCATCCGTGGCCTTGATTTCCATCAGGTACTCATAGAAATACGGGATTTTTTCTTTGAAATTAAGGCCAAGTTCAGGTGTATAAGTGGTATATTCGACCACCCCCGATTCATTGATAATATACAGATCCATCTCACCTCCCATCTCATTTTTAATTTCGGAAAGATTCATCCGTGAAGGGTCACCCCCGGCGGCACGGTATCCAGTATGAAAAATGACAAAACCTTGCTCCATTTTTTTATTCAGGGTATTATCAAAGAGCTTAAGGCCATTATCAATGGTAGAGACTGATTCGATTAAATTCTGCTCGGTCTCATTTCTCAGCAATTCAGCATGATCCTGGAAATTTTCATTTACCAAAACAAGGTCGCCGATAGTAATCACTGCGACGATGACCGCGATAATGATAAGTATGAACACAAGCAGGTAAAATGAAAACGATCTTTTTTTCTCCAGCATCTTCATACCCCTGAACAGTTTCTCTCTTAAAAAACTTCAAAGCGAACCCGTTTCATCCTATCCCAATGGTGTATACCACACTGGAAGTGCTTGAATGTTTTGATGAAACATACAGACGGTGAAAAAATAAGTGCTGTGCAAATCTTTAATTTGCCCAAAATGACATAATCGATTGCCATGATCCTCGACCAGGAGAAGATCACCAGAATTAAAAAATTACTAAAGGCCAGGCCAAAAGGCCTCACGATATCAGATATTTCTCATAATCTGAAGATAAACCGGAATTCGGTGGCAAAATACCTGGAAATCCTCCTCATCACCGGACAGGTTGAAATGAGGATGTATGGGAATGCAAAAGTATACTATCTCTCCCACAGGGTTCCCATTTCATCAATGCTGAAGTTCGCAAACGAACTCATCCTTGTTCTGGACAGTGAATTTAAAGTGGTTGAGACCAATGAAAACTTTCTCTCCTATTTTGGATTAAAAAAAGAAGACGTGATAGGTAGCCTGATCAATTCATGCCCTGTGAATAGCATAGGAACGCTAAAAATCGAGGATCTTGCCAGGGATGCGTTCGATTCCGGGGAAATAACAACCGAAACATCGTATGTCAGGGATGGTGGAATGAATTATCTCCGCGTAAAGGCTGTCCCGAGCGTTTTTGATGATGCAACCAGGGGTTCGACTCTTATATTTGAGGATATTACTGAAAAAAAGCAGTTTGAGGACCGACTTAAAATCAGTGAAGCGAAATTCCGGGCTATCGTTGAAGACCAGATGGAACTGGTGGGGCGTTTCGACAAGGACCTCAACATACTGTTTGCAAATAAAGCGGCAATGCAGTATTATGGGGTCAATTATGAAGATATTGATGGGCAAAAATTTCTCGAATTTGTTCATCCTGATGACAGAGCAAGAGTTGGTAATTGTATCAGGGGACTGACTATCGATAAACCGGTTGATACCGTGGAAAACCGGGTCTTATTTCCTGACGGTTCGCAAAGGTGGCTGCAATGGACCAACCGTGCCATATTCAATAACGAGGGAGCAATCATCGAATACCAGGGAGTTGGAAGGGATATCAGCGAGAGGAAAAAAGCCGAGGAAGCATTGGTGGTCAAAGATCTTGCTTTGAGTGCATCGGTCAATGGAGTGGCAATAGCCAACCTCGAAGGAATTGTAACCTATGCCAACAAGGCTTATGTCAATATGTTCGGTTACAAGGACGATGCCGAGGTTGTTGGACACCCCATTCGCGCATTTTCCCATGGGGATTCAGGCCAGGAGGCCATTATCACGGAGGTACTCGATACTCTCATGAGAAATGGGAGCTGGTCTGGTGAGGTGACACCCCGACGAAATGACGGTAGCCCTTTTAGTGCGTTCCTCACTGCCTGGCTGGTGAAAAACCCTGCAGGAATTCCTTTTTGCATGATGGCATCTTTTGCAGATATGACCGACCTTAAAAAGGCGCGGGAAGAGATACAGCTCAAGAACTCAGCGATCGCGACTTCCATCAATCCTATTGCCATCTTTGATGCAAACCAGCGGCTGATCTATGCGAATGACGCGTTCATCGATGAATTTGGTATCCCTATGAAAGAAATACGGGGGAAGCAACCAAGGGATATTCTCGCCCACTTCGAAGTGATCTCTCCTCCTCTCAATGAGATTGAGTTTGCGCTTTCCAAAGGAGGGAGATGGAAAGGGGAGCTGGGGCTCAAGAAGAAGGATGCACGGATGGTATACCTTGAGAGTTCCATCCGGACAACAGTGAATGGAGACGGGGAACTTCTGTACATGCTCGCATCGTTCGTAAATATTACTGACCATAAGGAAGCTGAAATAGCCCTCCGGAGTTCCCTCCAGAAACTCGATGAGACAATAGAATTTATGCCGGATCCGACATTCATTGTCGACCGGAATCACAGGATCATTGCATGGAATCGTGCTATCGAGTTATTATCCGGGGTTAAACGGGAGGAGGTGATGGGAAAAGAGGATTTCCAGATAGCATTCTCATTTTTATCAGGATCACGCCCGGTTCTTGTCGACCTTCTGGATCTTCCCCCCCACGAGCTCGCAAGAAATTACCCCTCTGTTCGGAGATTTGGAGACAGCATTTACGTTGAGGCATTCATCCCGGATATGAACGGCGGGAAGGGATCGTATCTCTGGGGCAAAGCATCAGCGCTTGTCGATAATGAAGGGCACCCTATTGGCGCAATTGAATCCATCCGGGATATCTCGGCATGGAAACGTGCACGTGAATCCCTGAAAAGTACTGAAGCGAGAGAAACGATTGGAACAATGCCATTCTTGGATGAGAAGAGTCAGATCCTTGAACAATCCATGGCAAGAGAGGAACTCGAGTATGTTCTTGACCTTATGGATGAAGCAATACTTGTTTTCGATACATCAGGCATTGTAACATGGGCAAACAAGAATTTTATTAAAATCGTCGAAGGTGAGAGGGAGCTTGTGCTCGGGGCCAATGTCTCGATTTTTTTCCCTGGTTATGAACAGCAGATCCTTGGAGAGATGGGAACCATCATTCGGGAGAACAATGATTTCACAGTTCACCTCATGCCCCTCACCACACACAGGGTTCTGCCTGTTAAGGTAAGAGCAGCCGGACTTCAGGGGAACAATGAAAAAATTCTCATCCTGTATCAGGTCTCCCCTTTTTCCCCAACCTGACCCGGTCTCGAATTGGGGTCGAATGGAATTTTCCATGATCTTTTTAGAGAGCTATCCGGTCTTTACAACCCTCAGTATGAGTCTGTAATTATTGAGCCTGGCTGACTGGAGCCATGTCACAGGACAGAAATTTCTTGATGTGCTGGTATTTGGAAATGAGGCAGATATGATCCTAATAGCTCCGAATTTGACCTTAAATCGATAGATTGTCCCGGAAATGATTGTATTCCTGAATGTATCGTCGTAAAAGTTACGCAATTGAATGATGTCCTGTTAAAAGGTAATCTGGAAGAGGCCTACAGGTACATCTTCTGTATCTCAAGAATTGCACTACTGTCATTTGCCCTTGCATAAAGAGAGAGTGGCTCTTCATTCAGTTCGAGGAAACGAGGGCCCCAGTTCTGGCTTTCCAGGACCACTGAAGCCTGATTCCGCTCCCCGAGAATAAAAAGGGCGGCTCCGAATGCTTCCACAGAAGTAAGGCGCCATGGCCTGCCAAAATTCACCGGATTTGCTGCCACAAGGAAGGGAAGCGCACGCCTCTTCCTCCATGAACTGACCGCCCCTGTATCAAGCACCTCCCAGGAACAGTCGAGTGCTGTGAGGGAACGGGCAGGACAATCGGCAGGTGAGAGTGCCTGGGGAGCAGTGGGATCAAGCAGAACAGTATTTCTCGGAATATGTGAAATCTTGGAGAGCACTCGTACTAGACCTGAACGTTCCAGCCGTTTTACTGTGCATTTCTTTGGATCGCAGCTATTGTCCCGGAAGGCATAGAGAGGGATCATCTATCATCTCTCCGTCACCACATGGTATCAATGTACGTAATGGTCTCGCCATGTATTCTTCTTCCGGATCTTCGCGCGAAAGGAATTACAAGAGAAAAAGACCTGGAATGGTTTGCCCATGCCCTCCAACGTTGTCAGAAATTTGGCATTCAGGTTATACCCCTCCCCTGTCCTGAAACGATATATCTTGGTAATGACCGGGAGCCCGGGATGTTCCTGGACCGTCTTGATACCAAGGAGTTTACCGATCTTCTGGATTCCCTGGAAAATAAGGTCAGGGAGATCATATCAGAACGAGGCGAGCCGCTCTGCATCGTGGGGGTTAATTCCTCCCCGACATGCGGTGTGAACAGTACCTGGTTTGGACCTAAAGGAGACCCTGATGCCAAAAGGGAGAGCAGAGGGGCGTTTCTGGCTCGATTCCCTGATATACCAGCTATCGATGTTTCAGCCTTTTCCCGGTATCAGGTATATCTCGCTGCCCCTCTTTTCTCACGATCAGAGCGGAGGTATAACAATCAGCTTGCAGACCTTCTCAGGAGAAATTACTTTGAAGTATATCTCCCGCAGGATACCGGGGACGATTCATGCAAAAGAGACCGGAATGCCCACAAAGTTATTTTCGATCGAAATCTGGCTGCTCTTGCTGCGAGCGATATCGTGGTTGCGGTTATTGACGGGGCAGATGCAGATTCAGGTACGGCCTGGGAGATGGGGTATGCCTTTTCGAAAGGAATCCCCATTATCGCTCTCAGGACCGATTTCCGAAAGGCCGGATACCATGAACATGTGAACCTTATGCTTGAGCATTCCTCGATGTTGGTTCATTCTGAAGAGGATTTGGTGGCTGCGCTCCTCTTTCCCTGAGGTTTTCAGCAATCATATAAATGCTGATATCTTTGGACGTCAGATAGGTTAGGCGATGTCCAATCTCACTGTTGCGGTGATCGGTCCGGAAGGTTATGGGCTGGAGCTTGGAAAGAAGGGAACCAGTTCCGATATCACTTTTTATAACCTTAAAAAAGGTAAGAACACGATCACCTTCCTCGAACCAACGCGGTACCCGGAACGGCTTGCATCCCTCTTCTTCGCGGTAAGTCTTGCCTCAAAAGCAATTTTGGTCGTTGACGAGGTTACTGCTGCATTCGGGGAGTGTTTGATCATGCTGGATTGTGCAGGCATAAAGGAAGGTATCGTCGTGCTTCGGAATTATATTACACCCGAACAAATCGCCCCACTGATACAGGGAACCGTGGTTGAGCATTATCAGTTTCTGCCTGATGACCGGATGAGGATCAGGGAACAGCTTATCGGCGATGTCGAAGCAATGAAGGAACCCGATCAGATCAGGGAGCATGGTGCCGTCCCGATCGATCATTTCTTCAATGTCAAAGGTATCGGGGTTGTAGTCCTTGGTGAGGTGGTCGGCGGGCGTATTAGTCGCCATGAAACACTCCGGATCCATCCGACAAAAAAGACAGCCCTTGTCCGGTCAATCCAGAAGCATGATGATGATGCAGAATACGCGATCCCGGAAGATCGTGTCGGCCTTGCGCTGAAAGGGATAGAGACCGAGGATCTCGACCGCGGCTATGTCCTCTCTGCAAGCCCGGATATGACATCATCCACCATGATCAACGGCAGGGCATCGCTTGTCAGATACTGGCCGTCACCGCTTAAAGAGGGAATGGTGATCCATGCAGGCCTCTGGATGCAGTTTATTCCTGCGAGGATCGCCTTCGTAGACAATTCGGGGGACTGGAAAAAGCCGGTTATCACGCTGAGGATGGAGTCCGAGCTTGTCTACCATCCCGGCGCACGCGTAATCTTGCACTATCTTGATGGAGGAAAACTCAGAGTAGCAGGAACGATGGTCCTGGAATAGTGCCCCTGTCTTCTTCTCCCACAATTCTTTAACCAGGTATTGCTCATCTCTATAATCGA
>JAJRBU010000080.1 GCA_028679315.1 Methanoregulaceae archaeon | reverse complement strand
CATCGATCTCATGCTCGTTGATCCCCTTCAGGACCACGACGTTCAGCTTGACAGGCGTCAGTCCTGCATCGAGAGAGGCATCGATCCCTGCAAGGACCCTGTCAAGGCAGTCTTTCCCGGTGATTTCCCGGTAGGTCTCGTGGTTGAGGCTGTCGATGCTGACGTTCACCCGCGAGAGCCCTGCATCGGCGAGACCGGGAGCAAGGCCGGCAAGGAGCGTCCCGTTTGTGGTCATAGAGCTCTCCATTCCTTCAGGGACCGACCTGATGATCGGAAGGAGGTCCTTCCTGAGCAGGGGTTCTCCCCCCGTGAACTTGACACTCCGGAACTCGAACTCGGACGCCACCTGCATGATCCGTGCAATCTCAGCAGCGCTGAGGCTTGCTTCCGGCAGTACCTCCCCTTCAGCATGGCAGTAGACACAGCGGAGGTTGCAGGCCGGGGTGAGACTCACCCTCAGGTTGGTGACCGGGCGGTTATACGGGTCCTTCAGTTTCATGCATGCTCACGAAGTTCTTTCCGATGATGTAGATCTCTGCGCTCCCTTTCCTGCTAGCCGAGCATTTGAAGGTCCTGGCGGAGAGAAAATGGTCCTGGACTTCACGGTACAGTACGGGAAAATCCTCCCCCTGGAATGCTTTTACCACGAAATTTCCTCCCGGTTTCAGGAGTTCGCGGGCAAAGGAGAGGGCGTCCTCGCCAAGGGCTATGGATCGTGCCTGGTCATAGCTTTTGTGCCCGGAGAGCTTTGGTGCAGCATCAGAAGTCACCACGTTGACAATCCCGAGGAGGTTTCGCACCTCTGAACGGATCCCTCGATCGGAGATATCCCCGGTCAAGGTGATGACCCCTTCAATGGGAACAATCGGGGAGAGATCGATGCCGAGCACGGTTCCGCGTGAAATTCCCCGGATCACCTGGAGCCAGCTCCCTGGTGCAGCCCCGAGATCGACAACATTGTCGGTCTCCCGGATGACATGATGCCGGTTTTGGATCTCGATCAGCTTGTAGGCAGCCCTTGAGCGGTATCCCTCCCGCATTGCCCTCAGGTACGCACTGTCCTTGCCCCATTGAGAACCCAGTCATACCACCTCCTGTCTGTCCAAGATGCCGGCCCCGTATCAAAAGTAGATATTATTAAAATGTGGTCGCATAGTGTATATTAGACTCTATATAAGGGGTGTATGATGTTAAAAGCAACGATTGATGCAGATATTCTGAAAGAGTCCATCGACGCGATATCCGCGCTCGTCACCGAATGCCGGCTCCATACCGATGAAAATGGTTTTTCAACCCGGGCAGTGGACACCGCTAACGTGGCGATGGTCTCGGTCACCCTCAAAAAGGAGGCATTCGAGGGATACGGATCAACAAAGAACGAGCTTGGCCTCGATATTGCCAAGATGAAGAACATCTTTGGCATGATGGGGAAGAATGATGTCATCACCCTTGAACTTCCAGAGGAGAGCCACAAGCTGGAGATCAGTTTTGAAGGATACCGGTATTCTCTCACCCTGCTCGACCCGAATACCATCAGGAAAGACCCGAACCTCCCCAATATCGATCTTCCCGGCCGGGTCGTCCTTTCAGGAGCCGAGCTGAACAATACCATAAAAGCGGCGGCAGTCGTCTCGGACAAGATCGTGCTTGGGATCGATCCTGCAAGCCAGACCTTTTTCATGTCTGCCGATGGGGATACCGATCATATCAAGCGCTCCTTTGGCAAGGATGAGGTCAACTTTATCAACGGATCTGAAGCCCGCTCCCTCTTTTCACTCGATTACCTGAAGGACATGGGCAAAGTGATGAGCAGGGCGGCTGAAGTTGAGGTTACCCTTGGCATCGATCATCCCGCCAAGTTCTCTTTCTATATCGCGAATGGAAACGGCCACGTCGAGTATCTCCTCGCACCCCGGATCGAGGCCGACTGAATGCGGGTCTCCCTTGAACTGAAAGACCTCGCAAAATATCCTTTTCTCAAAGAAAGCCAGCAGTTCATCGGGGCCTCAACCGATACGCTTGAACAGTTCCTTTCCGGAGCATCAGGGAGGATCGCAGTCCGGCATGCGATGGAGAGGATCCGAATCTCTCTCAGGATGGGTGATCGTGACGGGAGCAGTGAACGGATACCCTCAGACAGCATCGATGTGAAGCTCTCTATCTCCGGATATGTCCTTGCCCGGATCATCATCTCCTGTGCCACTGATCGTGCACTCATGGAGCGCCTCGTGCGCTATGAAGCTGAGCGCGCCTACACATATCTTCTCGATGAAGATGATGAGAAGAGGAGGTATGTCGCCGCAAGTGTGGGGCTGGAGATGGGAACAGCAAGTCTCCCGGTGGTCCAGTATGTCGAGACGGTAGCAGGGCTCCATGAAGAACGCTGGAGACTCATCAACAGGGATGTTGCACAAGGCCGTGTCACGGTCAGTCCGCAGGAGATGAATGAACTGTTAAAAGAGCAGATCCGGGTCATCCTCCTCCGCCAGCTCCCTCTGCGGGTACCCGATAAAGTATGCTCCATGCTCGAGTTACAGGTGGGTGAGATCCGCACTGCATATCAGAAGACGATCCTTGAGCAGTTCGGGGCAGTTGAGGAAGACTTATTCCCCCCCTGCATCCAGGCCCTTGCAACAGCCCTTACCGCTGGTACGAATCTCCCTCATTCCGGGCGATTTGCCCTCACCGCATTTCTTCATAATATAGGGATGGGCCCGGCCCAGATCATCGAGCTCTATTGCAGGGCTCCGGATTTTGACATCTCAAAGACCCAGTACCAGGTAGAACATATCTCGGGAAGGAGTGGCACCGAGTATACCGCCCCATCATGTGCTGCCATGCGAACCTATGGCCTCTGCATCAAAAGTGACGGAATCTGTACAAAGGTAAACCATCCGCTGAACTATTACCGTTTGAAGAAAAGAAAGGAAGGAAAGAAGGAACCTACTTCGCCCTCTGATTGAGGAGTATCCCCGCCGCACTCACGATGATAACAAAGAGGATTATTGCAGCGAGGTAGGCGATGCCGTCATTGGCGAGTAATGGCAGGAGCCAGATGAGAATCAGAAAGACTACGAATGCTCCGGCCGATAGTGCGATATCGACGATTCTTGGATCCATGGTATTCCGGACCGTTTCCATAGTATCCTGTACGTCGTTGTCCTTTATTGTTTTATCCGGCCGGGACAGGTGTTGCTGTTCTCTCTCATCCCTGCCGGAAAGGGATTTATGCCTGGTATGCGCACTGTGATCACGATGACCGGGGAGATCCGCACCATGGTACTCCTGGCGCTCGAGGATGCCGTAAAAGAGCTGATTCAGGTCATGGCCGCTGATCTTATCCCTGAAGTGGGGAGTAACATCGTTTATGCCCTCCCCCAGGCAAGGGATAAGGAAGACGTTGCCGCGGTACAGGGCCGGATAGTACGCCTCGGAAACTCACCCCACCCTGTCGGCCCTGTGGATTTTGGTGCAAGCGATCACGTGGCGCGTATCGTACTCACGGTTATGAAGTTTGATCCTGAAGTGCGATCAGCGGCAAATATCCGGTACAGCCCCGAGATTATCGGGATCATCGAAGATCTCCTTCTTGAGACCTGTTCCTTTGACCGGGAGAACGAGCCACCCGGAACGCGCACTATGGACTGGGGTGTCGCATTCTGCTGTCGCACCGGGGTCCCTGACGTTATCTTCGATCGCGGGGCATTGGGAAAAGAGCCCATGATACGGATAGTTGCAGAACATCCTGCAGAGGTAGTAGCCATTATTGGAAGGATCAGCACCCGGATCCGCATGGTGCCGGAAAAGAGGGAGTGATCCGGAACACTAGGGAAACTGCCATATATTTTTATGCAATCACGGTGCATTATTGAAGAACACACCGGTGAAAAGAGCATGGGAATCAAGCCGACATACATAAAGGCACTCGGGATGGAGATCCTCTCGAGCTACGGGCCGCGTTTCTCCAAGGATTTTGATGAGAACAAACAGATCGTCAGCGAAGTGACCACGGTCGAGAGCAAGCGGGTGCGGAACCGGGTTGCCGGATTCATCACAAGAAAAATAAATACAGGAAGACACTAGATTACCCTCTTGTATGTTCGAGGGAGTTCTTCCTGCAGTCATTACCCCTTTTCAGAGAAACAGTTCGATGGACCTTGACCTGCCGGGTCTCGAGTCAAACATCGAGTTTCTTATTGAGAATGGTGTGCACGGGATAGTCCCGTGCGGATCCACCGGGGAATCAGCAACGCTCAGTTTTGAGGAACATGAGACAGTTATCGAAAAGACGATCGATGTGGTCAATGGACGGGTCCCGGTCATTGCAGGCACCGGTTCCAACAACACTGCGGAAGCCGTGCGGTTCACCAAGGCAGCAAAGGACCTTGGTGCAGACGGAGTGCTTGTTATCAGCCCGTATTATAACAAGCCAAATCGTTCCGGGCTCGTCAAGCATTACACACTCCTCGCTGATCTGGATATCCCGGTCATCGTATACAATGTACCGGGGCGGACCGGCCAGAACCTTCCCCCTGACCTCGTGATCGAACTCGCGAAACATCCAAATATAGTCGGGGTCAAGGAAGCCTCCGGTGATGTCGGCCAGATCTCGCGAATCATTGAGGGGACACTGGATGAAGATTTCCAGGTCATATCCGGAGACGACAACCTGACCTTCCCCATCATGGCACTTGGCGGGAGCGGGGTCATATCGGTCGCTGCGAATGTGGAGCCGGGCCGGATGGTCGCCATGTTTGAGGCGTTCTGCGAGGGAGACTTTGAGACAGCCCTCGATATCCACTATGAACTTGCGCCGCTGTTCCGGTCCATGTTCATCGATACCAACCCGATACCGGTCAAGAAGGCAGTTGAACTCCGCGGTATGGCGGCAGGCCCTGTCAGACTGCCCCTTGATGAGCTTGACATTGAGAAGACCTCTCGGCTGCGGGAGGTCCTTGCCAGTTATGATTAAGGTGGTGGTCTGCGGGGCCCTCGGGAGAATGGGCACAATGGTTGGCCGGCTTGTAAACGAAGCACCCGATATGGAACTGGTTGGAGGGATCGATCTGCGTGGCGGTTCGTTCTTTGGCGTGGACGTCACTGAAGCCGCGATGATCGATTCGCTTCTCGCTTCGGCTAGACCTGATGTAGTGGTCGATTTTACTGCGCCGGGTGCCACGGTTGGCCACGTCAGGGCAGCCGCAACGAGCAGGACTGCCGTAGTGGTGGGGACGACTGGCTTCACTCCGGAGCAACGCGATGAAATGGCGAAAGCGATTGAGGGAACCATTCCGGCTGTCATCTCGAGCAACTTCTCAATAGGGGTGAACATCTTCTGGAAACTGCTCCGGGAAGCCGCCCGGATGCTGCCGGAATATGACGTCGAGGTTATTGAGGCACATCACCGGTACAAAAAGGACGCCCCGAGCGGGACTGCAAAGACCATCCTCCAGATCCTGGACGAGGAGCTCGGTTCACGGGAGAAAAAGTATGGGCGGGAAGGGATGATGGAACGTGGCAGGGAGATCGGGGTTCATGTTATCAGGGGAGGCGATATCGTTGGCGATCATTCTGTACTCTTTTCCGGCAATTTTGAGACCATCAATCTCTCGCACCGTGCGTATGACAGGGCAGTCTTTGCCCACGGGGCACTCAAGGCGGCACACTGGGTTGTCGGAAAGAAGCCCGGCCTCTATAGTATGGCAGATGTCCTTGACCTGAAGTGACCATTGAGGATAGCCTGAACGAAACATATTTCTTTTTTCTGGAAAAAACGGGTAAGGTATACCATGACAGCTATTGTTGACAAGGAAAAGTGTACTGGTTGCGAGACATGCATTGATGAATGCCCGGCAGTGGCAATCGCCCTGAATGATGGGAAGGCAAAAGTCGATAAGGACCTCTGTGTCGACTGCGAGACATGCATTGATGTCTGCCCGTCAGAGGCCATCACCATGGAATAAAAACACACGATTTAATTACTCCGACTGACTAACTGCTTTTACTTATGATCAATGTCGGAGTGCTTGGTGCTACAGGAGCAGTCGGGCAGAGGTTTGTTCAGCTCCTGGCTGAGCATCCATGGTTCAAACTGACAACACTGACGGCTTCCGAACGGAGTGCAGGCAAACGTTACCGCGAGGTCGTCAAGTGGCGTCTTGATGTCCCATTCCCGGACAACATCGGGGATATAAGGGTGAGCCCCACCAGTGTGCCCAGCCTGAAAGATGTGGATCTTGTATTCTCGGCCCTTCCCGCCGATATCGCAATGGATGTAGAGACTGCGTGCGCGAATGCCGGGCTCGCCGTCTGCAGCAATGCGAGTTCTCACCGGATGGAGCCGGATATCCCCCTGGTTGTCCCCGAGATCAACCCTGATCATCTGGCGCTCATCGATGTGCAGCGGGATCACGGGCGGGATGGGTTCATCGTCACCAATCCCAACTGCTCAACGATCGTCATGACGCTTGCGCTTGCACCGCTCCGTGGATTTTCATTCCGGAATATCCAGGTTGCGACCATGCAGGCGGTATCAGGTGCCGGGTTTGAAGGAGTTCCTGCCATGGGGATCTATGATAACATCATCCCCTATATCGGCCAGGAAGAGCAGAAGATGGAGACCGAGACGCTCAAGATTATGGGCACGCTCGAGAAGAACTCGGTCCGCTCCGCTCCATATCACGTGAGTGCCAGCTGCCACCGGGTCCCCGTACTCGACGGTCATACCATGGCGATCTGGACTGACATCAGGGAACCGGTAGAAAAAGTGAAGGAGGCATTCGTTGGCTACAAGCCCCCTATCAAGGGCCTGCCGACCCAGCCAAAGGAATCGGTGCATTACTTTGAAGAACCGGACCGGCCCCAGCCACGGCTCGATCGCAACCGCGGGAACGGGATGACGGTATCGGTGGGAAGGCTCCGGGAAGGCATCCGGTTCGTTGCCATGGGGCATAACACCATCCGGGGTGCGGCCGGGGCCTCGGTACTGAATGCTGAACTGATCTCATCCAAAAAATATCTCTGAAGTGGTATCCATGCTGAAAGACAATACAGTATTCGTCGGAAACAAGCCGGTCATGAACTATGTGCTCGCAGTGGTAACCCAGTTTAACAATGGAGCCTCAGAAGTCGCGATCAAGGCACGGGGAAAAGCCATTTCAAGGGCTGTTGACACGGCTGAGATTGCCCTGAACCGGTTTCTCGAAAACGTGAGCAAGAAAGAGATCATCACCTCCACTGAGATTATCGACACTGACAGTGGAAAAACAAACGTTTCCAGCATTGAAATTGTTCTTGTGAACCAGAGATAACCTCATTCATTTACCCTTTTTCCTCCGGCTTTTGTATACGTCACGACCTTTGTCATAGAACCGTGTGGTTCAATGGCCGCACCGGGAGGATAGTCCTGGTAACCACCAGAAAGGATATAAGACACTCTACAACACTTAGTAATCAATGAAAGGCTGGACTATTGCAGGGTGCCTTGTGGTTCTGGCCGTCCTTACCGTACCGGTCCTCGCAACAACAAATACCGATAAATATGGTTACATTACCATCGAGGCCGTCGATATCACCCTTGACGGGGGAAAAGCCACCATCGATATGAAATATACCCTTGATGAACCGACACGGGTGATCGTTCTTCTTCTTGGCAAGCAGGACCTGAAAAGCCGGCTCCTCACGGTCCTCAATTACGAGGATGCTGAAGTAAAAAATCTCGACCTCAATTCTGCTGAACTTGTTGTGGATGATGTCTCCTATTCGTACGGAAGAGGCGTCTACTGGTTCCCCTCTCACTCCTTCAACGTCCTCATTCCCACATTGAGGATTACCACCCCTCAGGTCTCAAGGGAGTACGCCCGTGTGAATGAGATCCCGAACGGGATCGGATATTTCGCAACGTAAGCTTCCGATCGCTATCAGCACTACTCTCCTTTTTTGGATGGTGCGATCCAGAAGGGTACCTGATCGGGCGGGACCTGGCTCCGTTATCTCCTCATGATCTGTGCCTGTACAATGGAATCGGCTGAAACAGGGATGTGGTCATTCCTGGGGATATCATTGTTCCGGGGAGAAGTGCAGCGCGATACTCCGGTTTGTCAAATAAAAGATGTCACTTTTATTTAATTTCAATGAAAAAATAAAGAATGAGTCGGATCATCCGTCTCCAGTTCCTGACCTCACTCACAATTTTTCCGCTTTAGCGGTTATCGATGAATAAAAGTACATCCGGTCGACTGGCTCAGAACAATTGTGTCCGGATTTCAGATGAGCTCAATGACTTCTGGTGCTTTATCACCGGCTGCCATGTAACGGTTTACAAGGTGCTGGATCCCAATCCCTGCAAATGCACAAATGAGGCCTCCAACAGTGCCATAGAGCATGTAGGTTATGGCATTGGCGGTTGAGAAGGGAAAATCCGGAACATTGCTTACTGCAATAGCATAGATGCTTGCCCCGTAGGTGATCAGGCCTATCGCCCCGATAAAGAAGGGAAAGATGATGACTTTGGCAAGTCTCTGGCGGTCATGGAAGAAATTGTCGATGATAATGCCGGCAGAAGCCACGATGCCGGCAAGGGCTAACCAGAGCACCGCCCCGTATACGAAGATAAGCACGTAGAGGAGAATCCCTACCTCCGTATAATAAATAAGGATATTCATCAGTCCAAGGATTACCCCTATGATAACGAGGAGAATTCCCGCAATATAGGTGACGAAGGAGAACCTGCCTCTGGTAAGCGAGGTCTGGAGGGCATTGGCAAATCCCCGGAAGAGGTCATCGATACCAAGACCACGGTACAGGAGATAAATCCCGATTGCCCCCACGACAATGACCGGGGCCAGTTCTGATCTCCCTGCCAGGTAGGCAATCGGCCATAAGAGCATCAGAAGGCCGATCGGCACAAGGACCAGCCGCGCTACCTTGGGGTCGTTCAGGATCTTTTTGATCAGGTAGTAGGTCCCTTCAAGGTTCGGCATCTGGCTGACAATAACCCTTCTGATACTTGAGACAGGGACCCTGGACTGGACGATAGGGATCACAAACTCGTCTTCCGCCCCATCGGTGACAACGATACAGTTATCCACCCCAGTCTCCTTAACAAGGGTGTCAATGGATGCTCCGATCTTTCTGTCACCCTCGAGCATGTGCATATGGTCGCCGGCAATGAGTGCGATCTCAACGCTCTCTCCGGCAGCAGCAAGCTCATCGTAGATTTTTATGGCCTGGAAGATGGCATTGACATCGGAGTCTTCGGGATCAGCGAGGGCGAGTGAATACGCTGCATTCAGACATGCGGGCCGGCCGAGGACGGGGCTCTCGACATTCCCTTTATATCCGATATCATCGTCGCGATCGACACAAAGAACCAGTGTCCGCCCCGTCTGCATCACAATAGAAATCGCGATCTATCTATTAAATGGTTACTTCGGTTTACCGGGGATAAAAATGAAGTTAAATAAGTTTTGAG
>JAJRBU010000092.1 GCA_028679315.1 Methanoregulaceae archaeon | reverse complement strand
CTGGCTCCAGTGGCAGACAAAGCGGCCGATCTGGGACTCGAATACGACCTCGGCAAAACATTCAGCGGTATTCCGGGTCATGATCTCGTTCGTGCTCTTCGAGATCGTTTTCAGACGGGGCGTCTGCCCATAAAGCCCAAGACAGATGGCATCGAGGATAGTCGTCTTCCCCGATCCTGTCGGCCCGGTAATGGCAAATATACCTGAGGAGACGTATGCGGGATCAGTAAAATCGATGCTCCATTCACCGGCAAGAGAATTGAGGTTCTTGAACCGGAGCTTCAGTATCCGCATCCTTCCTCCTTATTCATCATACCGGTCTTCCTCACGGACCGCGACCAGGATCTCCTGAAACAGGGTCAGGAGATGATCCCGGTCCTCACCAGTTATCCGGTGTTCATCAAGACAGCGGGAGAAGACGTCTGTCTCATCAAGGTCTGCCAGATGCTCCCCTTCCACCATGGCACGCAGTACGGCGTTTGTAAGAGCGGCATTCTCGATCTTCAGGATCTCAACGGGCGAGTTTCTCACCAGGTCGTGGAGGCGTGCCTGTAATGAGGCCGCGGTGAACTCTGACTCAACCACCACCTCAACCCAGACACGCTCCCCTCCTTCACACAATTCCCGCAATGTCTGCTCGGTCGAGGAGATGTCCCCCTGGATCTTCTGCAGCTTCCGGAAGCAGGGAACCGGGATCTCCCGTATTGATCGTTCACCCTTTTTTGGGAAGTCGATGACAATGACCTTCTTCTCTTGTCCAGCTTCACCAAACCCCAGGGGAATAGGGGCTCCTGAGTACCTGCACCAGGGATTGCCCTCGATCTTCCTGTGTTCGTGGAGATGCCCCAATGCCAGGTAGTCAAACCCGCACAGGATACCTCCCGGATCTATTCCTCTGAGATTGCCGATATAGAGTTCCCTGACCCGTTCATCCCCATGAACAGGGCAACCGGAGAGGAAAAGGTGCCCCATTGCGATGATCGGTATCGCTGAATCCCCCCTGAGGGATTGTGCTACTGCCCATACCTGCCGGTAATGTTCACTGATCCCCTCCTGGATCTTTACCATCTTGTCTTCGATGCTCTCCCCGGGCTCGACCGTCCGGATATCCCTGTCACGGAGATACGGGACTGCACATACGATCAGGCATTCAGATTCATTCGCTGATCGGAGGAGGATTACCTCCTCGGATATTTCAGGGGTGACTGCCCCAATGACATGGATCCGTAACTGCCGGAGGAGGGGCTTTGGGGCATCTAGCAGAGAGGGGGAATCATGATTTCCCCCTGTAATGATGACCTGGAGGCCCTGAATCTCCGCTACCTGGTTGAGAAAATGGTAATAGAGCTCCTGTGCACGGTTGCTTGGAGCAGTATTGTCGAAAATATCACCAGAAATCAGTAATACATCGATCTGCGTGTCCCTGATACAACCAGCCAGCCAGTCAAGGAACTGTTCGTACTCGTCATACCTCCGTCTCCCATGCAGTACGGTGCCGAGATGCCAGTCGGAAGTATGGAGGATTTTCATACGTTGTCTCCGTGAGAGGCGGATGGGTTGATAGAAGATTGAGAACTGCTCCTATATAAGATGGAGAAGTGCAGGGGGAAAATGGATCGAAGACAGAAGAATCGGGCGTATCCGGTTCTCTCACCGCATTGGTGAAGGAGATACCGTGATTGGTTCTTCATAGGAAAAAAGCAGAGAGTACGACAATAAGAATCACTGAAATCAAGATCGGACTGGCATGTGAAAAGATTCCCTTAAAAAAAGAAGGGTATAGTAGCATTTCAACCACCATTTTTTCACCGCCTCAAAGGGTTTCGTGTCTTTTATAACGCTCCTGGGGGTTGCGCCTTCGGCTTACCCCCGCCGCTGTGGCGTCCCCCAAAATGCGATAGAACGGTATCAAGCACACAAATTTCTTCATAGTCCATATTGAATGTTGTATCACTTTTCTTGAATAGATTTGAGAACTCCGACAACTGTATATTTTCCGTCGTGATTTATAAGAAATATTGGTGGTGAAAATAGTACTATATCCAAAAGAATATCGATACTCCTACTCCTGTCTCATCTGGCTTCCTGCCAGCTCGCCGATCACGTTCACGATCTGCTGGCCTTCCGGAAGGACGATCTTCGTGTTGGTCTTCAGGGCACTCTCGGTCACTTCGAGCGACTTCAGCTTCTGGGCGTTGCCGATGAAGAACCGGTCGGCGGCTTCGTTCACGAGCCGGATCGCCTCGGCCTGCCCCTCGGCCTCGAGGATCTTGGCCTGCTTTACCCCTTCAGCCTGCTTGATCGCAGCCCTCCGGAGACCATCGGCCTCGGTCTCCCGTGCCGTTGCAAAGTCAATCGCCGCGATCTTCTCGTTCTCGGCCTTAACCACCTTGTTCATCGTGTCCTGAACATCGGGGGGTGGCATGATCTCCTTCAGCTCGGTCCTGACGATCTCGATCCCCCAGGACTGGGTCTCAGTCTTCAGCACCTTCCCGAGCTCGTCGTTGATCCGTGACCGCTCACTGTTGGCCGACTTCAGGGAGAGCGTCCCGATGATGTTACGGAGCGTGGTCCGGGCCAGGTTGACGATCTGTTCCTCGTAGTTGTAGACATTGTACTGGGACCGCTTCACGTTTAACTCGTCATCCTTCACTTTGAAGTAGACCTGGGCGTCCACGGTGGCGTTCAGGTTGTCGGCGGTGATGATCTCCTGGCGGGTGGCATTCACCATCTTCTCGGTGATGTTCACCGCGTAGAGCTTCTGGAATCCCGGGAGGACCCAGTAGAACCCCGGCCCGCCGAACCTCTGAAATTTTCCGAGTAACTCAATCAGCACTCGGTGCGTAGGCCGTACAATCCGGACCCCGAGCAGGAGATATCCTACGATAAGAGCCGCAGCAACAGTGTAGATCTGGTTTTCTGTGGCAAACCACACAATAACCCCGATCAGAAATGCCCCTGCGATTGCGAGAACGATATTGGACGTCCTCTCAAAACTTGAGGGGGTTGGAATGCGTTCTGAGAGCGATGCCATAATGATCAGTCAGCCTGTTGGTCGGCTGAAAAGATAGGTATTGTGTTGGCCGGAGAAGCCATGGTCGTAAAGACTACAACTAGACCCCCGGATCGAGATAATGGCATTCGTCAGAGATTCAGGTACAGTCTACTATGTCAGGGATAATGGGGCCGGATTTGACATGAACTATGCAGATACGATCTTCATACCGTTCCAACGTCTTCATAAACCCGAAGAGTTCGAAGGGTCCGGGATCGGTCTTGCAACCGTTGAACGGATCATAAAGTGGCATGGCGGGCGAATCTGGGCGGAGAGCGAACCGGGCAAGGGAGCAACATTCTATTTCACCCTCGAAGGATCACCCTGATCCGAGGTGCCTGTTCTTCCCGTTTTTTTCAACGAGAGCTGATAACCGGGACGATAGTATCATAATACTTACCCCAGAACAGAATGGTAAGGAGGCAGGGGGATGGGGATCGATTCACTGCGGGGCTATCCATTTTCATACTATCTGATCGGGGCAATCTTTCTCATCCTCATGATAGCGGTTGCCGGGCTCATCGGCATCAGCTATCTTTCCACCTATCGGACCCTCGAAGAGAATGCGGAGCTTGTCACACTCCAGTCTGAGAACAATATCATCTCGCATTTCAGGTCCAAGGAAGAAGCACTCCGGTATTACGATGAGAGCCTGAACCAGCAGATGGAAAGAGCCTTCCCTGCTTTCCTTGAAGAATATGCCCGGGCAGGCGGAGATCCCGCAGTGATGGATCTCGAGGCAGTCAAACAGGAGATTGGGGGGGAGATGGAGCTCTACGTGATCGATGATACTGCTACCATCGTTGCCACCACCTATCCCCGGGAACTCGGCCTGAACTTTTCCGAATTTGCTCCCTATTTCGCCGATTATCTGGCCGGCATACGTACCTCTTCCG
>JAJRBU010000028.1 GCA_028679315.1 Methanoregulaceae archaeon | reverse complement strand
ACATGTCTTCGATCCTCGGACTCATCGTGACTCTCATTAATGCTGTTTATAACATGACCAAGTTCGGCCTGCGGGGGTTAACGCAGTAGATCGCCGCGGAAGGGGAAGGAAAGATCCGGTCGTTCAGCGTCAGCGTGGGATTCCTGAAAACCCGGCTGACTTTGAATCAGATTCCTGAACAGGCCAGGCAGCGGGGGATCACGCCGGAGGATATCGTGAAGAACGTGATGCTCGGCAAGTCCCAGGTCAAGGAATTGATGACCCCGATCGAGGTGGCGAACCTGTTTACGATCGGATTTTCCAAACACGGGAAATACCTGACCGGCGGGGATCTCCTCTTCGACGGGGGTTTGGTCAAGACCTACTGATGCTTTTTGATGTTTTGAGCGATTCGATTCTCGATTCTCTGTACCCACGATTTCCCCGCCCCAAGAAGCAGGATCCTTTCTGCCTCCGCTGGCAGCGGATCGGCCACCCATACCAAACCTTTTTATGAAATAAAATGCATCCGTTCCCTGAAGGGATCTCCAGGGGTGGCTACGCCTCTCACCCGGGGGGAAAGGGCTAAATAGATCTTTTTGAACTGATCATACCGGCGCACGTTTTCCGGAATCGGTCTGGTTCGATTCGGTTCATCAAATTCGATAAACTGGTTAACAAACTCCGCCACATCCCCGATCGTATCCTTGTGGTCTACATAGGCGGCATGAATGGCCGCTCCCAGTGCCGCGCCCTCGCCCTGAACCGGAATGACGGTGCAATCAAAAATATCGGCAATGGTTTGGCGCCACACGCTCGACCGGGAAAGCCCTCCCGTGAGATGGATGGTTTCCGCTTGAAGGGGCAGGCGCAGATAACCCTCATAAAGGTTCATGATGTGGCCTTCCAGCACCGCCCGGGAAATGATTTCTATGGTGAAATCATCAAGGCCAAATCCAAAAAAGACGGGCGTTCCCTGGGGCAGGTCCGGAGTTCGTTCTCCGCCAAACCAGGGGAGAAGCAGCCGACCCCCATTGCCGGGTGGGGTCGAATGAACAATCGCGGCGAATTCTTCATGGCCGATATTCTGCTGTTGGAGAATATGGTTATAGCCGTTCGCCAAATTGGAGGTGCAAAGAAGGGGCAGGTAGTTTCCCAGAGAATCGCAGAAGGAAGCGATCTCGCCTTCTTCATCCACAAAGGGCTTTTTGAATACCGTATAGGCCGTGCCGCTGGTGCCCAGGCTGATGGTCACAATCCCTTCCTTTACGTTGCCGGTCCCCACCGCGCCGTACATGTTGTCGCCAGAGCCGGCGTCGATCCGGCAGTCTCTGGCAAACCCGTATCGCTCCGCCAGTTCTTGGGAAATTCTTCCGATGCATTGGTCCGCCGGTTGCAATTCTGGAAGCTTCTCCATTAAATCATGACTGATGGCCCGGCAAATTTTATCCGACCATTTTCCAGTGACGGGATTCCACAGCGCCATTCCCGATGTATCGCCCGGCTCCATCATCCGTGCGCCGATCGTCCCCCCCCCGGTCAGAAACCAATTCACGTAATTATGAACCAGGAAAAAAGTGCTCGTCCTTTGATAGCCTTCCGGATTATTTTTTTTAAAATTCAGGATCTTGCTGGCGGTGTATCCCGGCTTCATAGTGTTGAAAACTTCCTCGATGACTTTCTCCTTCCCGCCCACTGCCGTAATGATTTCCTCGCATTCCGGATAGGTGCTGACATCGTTCCACAATTTGCTTCTTTTCCGGGTCAGGTTCCCCTGGGTATCCAGACTCACCAGTCCATGCTGTTGGCCGGAGACCGAAATCACCCGGATATCTTTCAGCGGGTAACCCGCATTTTTGAGTCGGCCAAAGAGAATATGAATCGCTTGGATCCACATCCGGGGATCGGACTCCGAAACGCCTTCGCCGAGATTGCGAATGACGCCGTTGTGGGTATCGAATTCCGGTAGATCCTTGTCATAGTTCACGGCGTCCACATAGCAGGGTCTCTTTTCAGCAAAACTCAAAAGCACCAATTTGGTTCCCTGGGTGGAACTATCCAATCCTAAGTAATATTTTTTCTCCACAGCAATATTCCTTTCCCGGCATCGAGATTCATCCATCTACTCCGGCCACCGAAAACCCTTTTCACTTCCTCCCGCACCTTCCAAATGTGTCCTATAAACAGACATGGGGTTACTTGCATGGATCGCAGGCCCAAGACCGCCGATCGCAGCCGAAATCGGCCGGGAAATTCCCTCCTCCATTCAGACCACTCGGAATCCGCAAAGAGAAAGCGGGGAATCCCAAGGGGAATCCGCTACCAACAGGGTTGCCCCCCTTCCCGCTCCCCATAAATGGAAAGCAACGCCTCATTTCGGCGAGAGCGGGGGCCTTGGGCCGAGATCCCTTCGCTTACTGAGGTTCCTTATCATTACCCACCCAATCATTCAAAGAAAAAAGTGTAACCCATGTCTGTCTACAATATACCCGCACTTCAAATGTTTATTGATTTCTTATATTTTCATGGAATGAACTTATCGATTTCCAAGACCATACCGTCTCGGGCGGCGATGACTTCAACGCCGGTTTCTGCGCTCAGTCGTTCGGCGATCTCCCCCGGTTTTGCCTGGAGAACCCGGGTGCCGAAATGCGTAAGAACAGCGGTCTTGGCCCGGCTTCGAGGAAGAATCCATTTGACGTCCTCGAGCG
>JAJRBU010000157.1 GCA_028679315.1 Methanoregulaceae archaeon | reverse complement strand
CTTCCCCCCATCAACCAGCGCCTGGTGGCAGTATGAATTGATGTGGTTTCTCCACGCCTCAGCCTGGCGGTCGATAAGATACCGCACGGCGAGGGCAGGGCTGACCTGGATGATGCGGGAGTCAAAAGCAACAGGGAATGCGGATGCAATCTCTATTGTCAGGGCGCTCGCAGCATATGATGCGGTAATCGAATCGATCTTCTCCACCCTTCCTGAGTAAGGAACATGTGAAAAATAGAGGTTGATCTCATCCGAGAAGGTAAAGGCGAGATCAGGGGAGAGTCCGCTTGATGCAATCATCCGTTCGCCGACACGGGCCATGGCCCTGGCAAACCGCTCGTCGAAAGGCCGTTTCAATCCCCATTCATCGGCTATCCCATGAAATCCCCGCCCATCGAGACGTACAAATATAGGGGGTACTGAGAGCAGATTGCTGAATATCTCGCGGCTTTTCATTTCATAAACCCTCGCAGACATCTGAAAAATATTCAGTAATTATCACCTTTTTACCTGCCGCCATCGGCGATAGAACAGCCAATTTTCAGCTTGTCTCCGATAAAAATTCCCTGCATCCGGGCTGTCTGGATGACGTTTGGCAAGGCGGAACCTTTCATGGGCATCGGATGCTTCCAGAAAACCGAAGAGGAGTATCCCGAAATGAAAAGATCCCTCTCCTGCCCGGTTTTCAGATGTCTTCAGACCTGAAAGCACCCGGCAGGTGGCGGATCAGGATAATGTCCCCGATGCTCCTGATAATCCGGAACGGGATTTTCAGTCCCTTGTAATTCTTGATATCCACCAGCTGCGGGTTCAATTTCCCCACAACGATCGATTCCATCTTCTTTGATTCGACATCAATGAGGATATCCTCCACTTCGCCGACAAAAACACTTTTCTCGGTATACACCTTGAGATCGAACAACTCGGTAATCTGGTTTTTCATCCTAATCAATGAATGATATATACTATTCGCATAAAAATATACTCCTTTTATGAACGGCTCGCTGAAAATCGGGACCTTATATGGCATTCCCATCCAGCTCCACTGGACCTTTCTCATTATCATCCCCCTGTTTGCCTGGATCATCGGCAGCCAGATTCTCGTAACGACGGGGTATATCAGCGACATCTTCAGAATTTCTATCGACACAAGCATGATTGCTGCCGGGTACATGCCCTATATCCTGGGGACCATTATTGCTCTCGGGTTATTCGGCGGGGTTCTTATCCACGAACTCGCGCACTCTGTTCTTGCCAAGAGCAAGGGCATTAAGATCAACGGCATCACGCTGCTGATCTTTGGTGGGATCTCATCGATGGAAGAAGAGACCCCGGATCCAAAGGTGGAACTCCCCATGGCAGCAATCGGTCCGCTGACAAGCCTTGCCGTCGGGATTGTCTGCATTGCCATCATGTACCTTGCCGGGTCCTATACGGGAAATCCTCCCCTTGCAGGAGTACTGGTCTTTCTATTCGGGTATCTGGGCCTCCTGAATGTGTTCCTGTGTGCGTTCAATCTCCTGCCTGCCTTTCCCATGGATGGTGGACGGGTGCTTCGAGCATTCCTTGCCCGATCGATGTCGCTTCCGAGGGCTACCCGGATTGCAGCAGATGTCGGCAAGGTCTTTGCGGTATTTTTCGGGATTTTAGGCATCTTTGTCCTGAATCCCATCCTGATCCTAATCGCATTCTTCATCTATATCGGGGCAAGCCAGGAATCAACGGCAATGAAATATAATTTTCTCCTCAAGGATGTCAGGGTATCCGATATCATGGCAGTCAACGTGAGAACCATACCCCCCGAACTCCCAGTCAGGGAGGTTATTGACCTGATGTATGCGACAAAGCACCTCGGTTTTCCGGTTGAAGAGAAGGGCCATGTGACAGGGATGGTGACACTTGCCGACGTGCACAAGATACCCCCCCTGGATCGCGATGCAATGCAGGTCCGGGACATCATGACAAGGGGAGTTATCTCCCTCCCGCCCCATGCACCTGTTACCGATGCACTCCGTATCATGTCGGGAAACAATATCGGGAGGATCCCGGTGATGGATGGTGACCAGCTCCTCGGGATTGTGACGAGAACTGATATTATGAAGGTTATTGAGCTGAAGGATATGTAAATGAGAGGAGTTGATCAATGGGAGTTGTTCCCGCTATTGCATGGAATGCTGCAAGACCTGGAAGAGGCCGGGCCCCTGAAATCCTTGCAGCAGTAGTTGGACTTATGCCCGGTATCCATTTTAAAGCCGGGATGGGGAGGAGATTCACCTCCACCGGCACAGGGAGCGCGGTGATCGATCGCATTCCATGGTCTACGACCACCGCATCGAGGATTGTTCTTTTGGTAAGACGGATCGGTATCCCTGCAAGGATCGGGTAGGATCCCATCTGCCGTCCAAACGAGAGCGCCCCCTGTTCCTCGATAACGATCTCCCGCAGGATAGTCCCAACAGGAAATACCCGCTTCAGCATCATCAGATCGAAATTCTTTCTCACGTGCTCCTTGAATGCCCTGAACTGAGAGGCATGCTTCCCAAGGACATTATCAAGATAAGCCCGTGTCCCCTCAAAAGGCATCAGCTGCCGGATATTCACCCGTCGGACGAGAAGCCCTGATGCAAGCACCCGGGCAAGGAACTGTTCGTTCAGAAAGAAGGTATTTTTTGTCTCTCCTGCAAGCCCGGCAATAAAATTCAGGCCGGGAAGGAGCTCTGGTATTCCTTCCTTCCGGTCTCCTCCCACTTCGTTTACAATCTGGATCGCATGCATTACTTCATCAGGACCTGCTTTGAGATTGTTTCTCTGTACCACAATGGGATCGGCCGTCTCCATACCGAATGCTGCCACATCCCCCGGGGTATGGTATCTGACAATCTCTTCGAGAGCCTGCCTGCCTGCCTCTTCATGCCGTGCAAGGGTTCCCGGATTAATATTGTCAATATGAAGGGTCCGGAGCCCGGGTGCTGCTGAACGGACAGCCCGGAACAGTTCACCTATCAGGTCAGGTTGCGGCCGGGGAAATTCCCCCGGGCCCGCATTAAAGGTGAGGAGATCAGGCTGTCTGCCGAGCCGGAAATGCCTGGCTCCGGCAGCAGAAAGTGCCGAGATTTCATCGTAAATTCCATCAATTGCCCTATAGCGGGGACGGCCATAGAACGGCTCGGTACAGAATGAACACCCTCCCGCCACTTCTCGTGCACATCCGCGAGCCGTCTCGATCTCACACATGATTGAGGGGTATGAAGGATGCTGGCGGATGATGCTGCTCCCGGCAACCGCCCAGGGATCAGAACGTGAATAGGAATGATCACCTTGCGTAGCTCCTCCGGAGAGCCAGGAATCGAGCGCTTCAGCAGGGGAGCCAGAAAGGAAGTGATCGAATCCCGCAATCGTCTTCCGGACCGCTCTCTCGCCTCCCCCACGGGAATAGCCAAAACCTACAGGTCCCGCGATGAGTCGATCCATTCCCCGGAGCCGGGTCCCGACCTGCTGGATCTCGGTACGGGTCGCAGGAGTCCCACCAAGGTACTTGCCGGGAACGGTCACCCCGGCAATCATGACTGCGATGGCCCCAGGAATAGGCGCAAGAATTCGCGGATCCTCCCGGATCTGGTCGATAGTGATATAACGGGTCTCAATACCATGCGTTGCGAAAACACCAGCTACTGTCCTGATATAGGGGGAGATATAGGGGGGAACTCCAAGACATGCTGGTTCATCAACATATCCATCGATGATGAGCGCGTTAGCACTCATATCCAATCAGCCGGAGAAGCAGCCGGGCCCACTTCAGTTTTCCCCTCTTCATGGGACCCACCTTCGTGTCGTCAAGGTCAAATCCGACAAAGACAATCCGCTCTGCCCCGAGGGCATCGGCAGCGAAGGCTGCCCGGTCTCCGTCTGAAAAGCCCCCAAAATTATGGAGCGGAGGGACTGGTCGAGACTGAGTGGTCCCAACAACCGGGCCGGGGAAGAGCGGGACCCAGTAGAGCAGCTGGGGGATGTTGTCCCCATGAGCATGGATGACCATGATGGTCCCTTGGTTGTTCATGGCGAGGTAATCCTCATCCGCTCCATCAAGATCGGTAAAGACCGCGTCAGGTATCATCCCGTGATTCCGCAGGATATGGGATGCAGCATCGGCAGCAAAGATGGTTCCTTCAACCTGATCGAGCTCATCAGGGAGGCAGGGAGCATTTCCGCAAACGGTTACGACCTGATCCCTGCAAAGGGATGAAAGGAGCAAGCAGTCATCCCGCGTGATCAGGGAGGCAAGGATACGGGCAGCCTTCTCGTCATCCTCCCGTGAAATCCCGAAATATTCGAGAATTTTCTGATAATAGGGTTCCCATTCCTCAAACTCCATTTCTGCCCTCGTTTTCCAGGCCGACGATTTTGGCAAACCGGCCGATGAGCGGGTCCGTGATCAGGGAGAGAAGATCTTCCTTGGATTTGACAAGGTTAAAAAAGGAGAGGGGAATGGTGGCAGCAGCCATGGTCGGATGGCCTCCCGCTTCGCCCATCGCTCCGAATGCTTCCTGGAGGACGTTGCCGATATGGAGCCGGACATCCCGGTTCCGGGCTGACATGATGATCGCCTCATCTGAGATTCCATAGACGAGAGCCGTGTTGATGCCTTCAAGACTTATCAGGAGATCCGCTGCCTGGGGGAGGGCATCCCGGTTCCGGATATACCCGACATTGGAGAAGAGATACCCGCTCTGGATCTTCCGGTTGGCTATCGCAGTTCCCAGGATATCGAGTGTCTCTTCCGACAACGAAGGTGACATAATCTGGTCGAGAAGCGAGTTGTCGGTGAGGGGAAGAAGAAACGCCGCATTGTTCAGGTCCTGTGGGGTGACATTCCGGGAAAAATCCCGGGTATCCGACCTGATCCCATAGAGGAGACCCGTTGCGACCCGTTTATCGACGCTGATATCCAGTTCCTGCAAATACTGGGAGAGGATACTGGCTGTTGCTCCGATGCCGGGCCTGCTGTCAACAAATATCGCAGGGAACTCCCCGATCTTACCATCCTGGTGGTGGTCAATGACGATATGCACCCGGGTCCTTGGAGGGAGCGTATTATTCACTCCAGGCGCAGGAGAATCGACGAGTGCCAGGTAGGTGCATTCCTGAAGGGTGGAGGGATCCATCTTCTCCATCTTGATCTCGAGGAGGTTGACAAGCGTCCGGTTCGCCTGGTGCCCGATAATCCCATCATAAAAGATCCTGCAGACCAGACGGTTCGGA
Organism: Methanoregulaceae archaeon; assembly: GCA_028679315.1. Taxonomy (GTDB): domain Archaea; phylum Halobacteriota; class Methanomicrobia; order Methanomicrobiales; family Methanospirillaceae; genus UBA9949. The sequence continues at coordinate 5,166 of JAJRBU010000157.1, read as the reverse complement.
TTGGCGTTTTTAGCAATCACGGCAAGGGCAAGCGCACTTGAGATAGCGTCGGGGTCAGGATTTTTATGGGTGATGATCCCAAGCGTCCCCTCCCATGATGCAAGGAGGGAGTAGAGGCGCTGCGATACCCGGTTTGCGTATACCTTGTTGATCTGATATACGGCGGCCTTTGCCATCAGCTGATTCTGATTGAGGACAAAATCAGCTCCTGACTCTTCGAGTTTTCGCGCAACGATGGGATCTGAAGCCCGGGCCATTATCCGGGAATGGGGATAAGTATCCCGGAGTGCTTTTACTGCAGAGAGGTTGGCTTCGTGATCTCCTGAAAGGATGAACGCGATCTCAATTGCGGGAATACCTGTAAGAAAATCCACGGCAGATATGTCACGGCGCACAGCATCGATCCCCTGATCCCGGAGTTCCCGGACCCGGTCATCGTTTTTATCGATCACGAAAACATTCCCCGTGGTATCCCGCAATTCCTGGAGAACATGATATCCCGTGCTGCCACATCCGAGTACGGCATATAATACCCGTTCCCTGCTTCCGTTCTGCGCCGAATCTGCCATAACAGATTAGATGTAAACCCGTCAGGATATAATGGTTACAATTTTACGGACACTTGCAGGCTTTCGGAACACGTAACATGCTCCGTTTCCTGATTCGGGCAAGAAATCAGGGAAATTCGAAACATTTATCAATAAAGCACAGCTAATGGTATAGGTCAGATCCGGGGCTTGTAGCTTAGTTCGGAAGAGCGACGGACTCTTAATCCGTAGGTCAAGGGTTCAAATCCCTTCAGGCCCGCTGTTTTCCTGTTTTTATCGATTGTCTTTGGGTTATTTTTTCCTACTGCTCGTTAGACGAGGTAGGATCATATTCAAAAAGGGTTTTATTTCTTTTCTTCCCCAGACGATTGAAGTATTGGAATAAAAGATGCACAAAACTTCAATTACACATGATTCAGCGGAAAGATAGTGAGAAATACGGGCTTCATACACCGTGGATTTATCTGGGTATGAATTTACTAGGGTATGAAATTATTATTTCTAAAAAAATAACCCATGAGGGTTATTCATCTGGATTGGGACTATACCCGCCTGACTCCAGAGATCCAGCCCATGTCCTTGTCAAACAGCGTGATATATCCGTCAATCGAGATCCGCTCTTCAAACGCGACATTCTCGAAGTAACCGGAACTGTTGCCACGACCTTCCATTATAGATCCCTTAATATAGGCTGCTGCCCGGCCGATAGACGGCGAATCATCCAAGGTATCAATGCGAATGGTGTGGTAGACTTCTACCGGGGTGTCTGCAGACTTCACGACAAACCTGGCACCAGTAGTGGTCGCAACGTTGACAACAGACATATCAATGGAGCTGCCCGTATCAATTACATTGCAGAAAGCCGGAATGTACTCGCTGTTCGAGGTCCCAAAAACGCAAATTACATTGTTGGCCGTCTCTGAAGCATAGCCTGTACCATCGACAAACATACTTTCATCGGAGATGATACGAGCACCATTAATACCGACGAAGTTGATCTGCTTGGTGGTTTCAATATTATACTGGTTGGTAAGAGCTGCGCTGGTATCCAGTTCAAGAGTCTTATCATAGTTGATATAGCCGACACCATTGGTCTGGGTATCTTCCTGGTAGCTAGCAGCATAATAGGAACCCGAGTCAAGGGATGGGATTGTACTGAGGCTTTGCGAGGACGATTGCGTCCATGAGATATCAGTCTTTGAATCCATATTCCCTTGGGCCTGAACGGTCGTTGTAATTGTTAATCCCGCGGTCTCAAACGTTGCATTTATCCCAGGATCAGCCATTGCAAAGCTTGTCATTCCGACAAGAAATACAAGTCCTATGACCATAATTCCGAAGCTTTTCATTCATACTCCTGTATTTCAATCTGACATGTATATTATCAACTCAATTCACGGAATTGGATCTCAATTAGATTCTGCTATGCCGGTATTTCCAACCGACTAGTCTAATTTATTTTACATAGTGTTATAAAAAATGATACCAACCTGCTGGTTCAACAAATGAAAAAGGTTAGTATAGGAAGAGTAAAAAAGGTCTATCGTACCAGCTCGGAATAGCAATAACCAATAGAGTGGTAGTTACTCAAATAAGGAGAATAATAGCCCTACTCTATATTGACGAGCTGATATTTTTTAGATATCTAATATCCTCTTTATTATCAGATTATCACCGTTATAATATGCCACATGGGCTTTCCATTCTGCCAAGAAAATTTTTAATGATATCAGGAAACCTCATATGGATTGCACTGATAGCTTACAGTTACCAGATCGCTTGGCGTAACAACATTCTGCCATTTGGTCGTTGCTCCAAATCGAGTGTTTCCAGATGTGACAAAATAATAATCCCCCTATTTCCTTTTTCGTAATTTTCCACGGGTTTTGACATATTTTATCATCTTAATTATTGAACCTTTACCATGGAGACTCCAATTTTAAATAAAAAGACGCCAAAAGGTATTAGCGTCTATGCTTAAAGAGAACCCTCACATCGATACTGAGCACCTCCCTTCTACGCAGAATGTGGATGTTCTCTTTTTTTCAACAGAAAATAACAAGGTGGCCATCAGCAGTCCGATCAAGGTATTGATCCTCAATCTGGTAAAAAATGGTCCGACCCCCCTGGAAATCATCGTGGAGCGGAGCGGAAGAGCGAAGTCGACAATCACGAAGCATATTCAGGATCTTGAAGAGGTTGGCCTTATTACGTCTCACCACGATTCCAGTGACCATCGGAAGCGCATCATTATGATCTCAGCAGAAGAGATCGGCCGGCTTACCCCTTCTGAAAGCAGTATAAAGCCCGGTGTCTATTATATTCCTGACGCGGTTTCCTCGTTCACCAGCGACGACATTGTCTCGTTCTTCCGCTTCAGTCTGATGGCTTTTTATACCCAGGCACTGAGGATCGGGATCAATATCGATCCTGTTTTGAAACAGACAGGAGTCGAAGTCGGAGAGGTTCTTACCAAGATTGTATCGGATACGACTATTGAGGGGATTGTAGGGAAGATGGATACATTCTGGAAAACTCATGGCCTTGGAAAGGTTACCCTCTATAGTACAACACCACTCATGATCCAGATCGATGAATGCTTTGAATGCTCAGACCTGCCCAAGACTGGTCGCAGTGCCTGCGCTTTCGGTAACGGTATTCTGACGGGAATCTTCTCGGATCACCTGAAATGTCCTGTCCTGGTGGTCGAAGAAGAGTGTTATTCAAAGGGTGAAAACCGGTGCCTCTTCGTGATCACACCTCTGCCGGACAATGGGTCAAAAATCGCTCAGAGTGCATAACATAATAAAACAGGTGGTAGGCGGTCTTGGGGGGTGACCGCCTTTGATGATATCTCTTACCGGGAGATGGGGGTTCTGGGGGAAACCGCCTCTCTTGAGATATCATCAACCTACCACAGGAGAAAGGTTCTCTTGGTTAGCGATACAGATTAATCGATCCGATTAATCTTAATCGCATAAATTACCTATTGACCTGTAGGTATATAATTTTATTTAAAACGAACTATTCAGGAAGTTCCTCGTATGGAACGGATCCGACTCCATCTTTTGTGAGGTAAACTATCTCAGCCCATTCTTTCTCATTCTGAAATTTATGTATTTTTCCACTTTTTTTTAACAGAACCCGTGGTATCCGAAATATATGGGCTGATCCTCCCCGGTCCCTCTATTCCATCCTTTTTCAGCGGAGAGGGTATTCTAGTAAGCTCTGATGGTTTTTTGATCGTTCTTCCCAAGAATTCATATCGTGGAGTAATTCTATGTACAGATATGGTATTCTCTCCTTCGAGGCTGCAATCGTACATCCTTCTTCTCGTTTCCGTTGTGGTCCTTGGAACGCTCGGTATCATGCTCGTTGAGGGACTCACCCCGTTTGATGCATTTTATTTCATTGTGGTAACCATCGCAACGGTCGGCTATGGGGATATCTCCCCCTCCAGCATCTATGGGAGAGCCATCACGATTATCATCATTGTTGCAGGAGTGGGAACCTTTGTTGCAGTCTTTGCAGACCTGGTGGAGAACCTGCTTTCCCGCGAAGAGCGTCGATCAAGGCGACGAAAAATCAACATGATTATCGGGCTTTTTTTCTCGGAATTCGGCATCGAGATGCTCCGGACTCTCTCTTTTTACGACGCTTGTATTGGCAATATCCGAAAAGAACTCCACATCTCGGCCACATGGACCTCCTCCGATTTTCAAAGATTGAAGGGGAAACTTGACAGCCATAATTATTGCCTTTCACCCGACCCGGCAAATCTCGTTGAACTGAAAGAAAAACTCTCCAAAAAGAAGGAGTTCCTGCTCCTGCTTCTCGAAAATCCAGTGATATTCGAGCATGATTCATTTACGGATACCCTGCAGTCCTTCTTTCACCTTACCGAAGAACTCATGTATCGAAAGGACCTTGGAACCTTATCCCGTTCTGATGTATCCCACCTTGTCAATGATATCAACAGGGGCTACCGTCTCCTGGTCTTTGAATGGGTCACCTACATGGAACATCTGAAGGAACATTACCCCTACCTGTTCTCACTTGCGATGCGGACCAATCCGTTTGATCGTGAGGCCCGGGCAGAGATCCGCGATTAACAAGGGACGACTAAATGCTACACTGATGATTGCTATCATCTTCACAATCCCTCGTATTAATCTTCATGAGATAGCCTCAATTTCCCGTGAATTCCCTCTTTTCAGTAGAGTTCCAAATATCTGATTCCTCCCCGTTCCCATAAAGCCCGTTCCTTTTTTTGGGCGATGCAGAAAGGAATAATGGATCTGGTCCGATCCTCATGTGATATGGGCAGGCAATCCACCGCGGAGAGAGCCTCCCCTGGAATATTAAACAATGAGAACACTCAGCTCAGCAAATAATAACGACGGATCATCTCCTGCAGAAAAATACGCAATGTTTTGGAAATCGCGTATATTCAGAATCCGGGCTCAAGAAGAATCGATACATTGAACATGTGCCCCTGCAATCAGTTATCAAAGGAGTAGACAGCATGTACTGTCCCAGATGCGGAAAAGAGACAGAGCAGTCAGGAAATTTCTGCCAGTCATGCGGTGCCAATTTCAAAGACCTCCCCCACAAACCT
>JAJRBU010000010.1 GCA_028679315.1 Methanoregulaceae archaeon | reverse complement strand
TTCTCGGTCAGACCCCTGAGATCCCTGAATATCTGGCTCGTTATTCCCTGCCCGAGAATGGGGATAATCCGGTCTTCACCGGCGGTAAGAATCTTTTCAGGACTGGTGAAGCCGTTATTGTAAAGCCTGCGTGCCCTGACACGCCCGATATTTCTGATCCTCACAAGCGGGATGAGTTCCCGCTTGATCCCGTGCTTCATACAATACTCGAACTCATGTATCGAAGAGGAAAAGACACTCCTGAACATACGGCTGAGCCTGGCAGAGGCATGCAGCAACCAGTTGGCGCTTTCAAGAATGTTGTAAATGTCACCAGGACCGACAGAGTAGCGTTCGCATATCGTAGCCTCGGGAATCTCGCGGCTCCAGTCGAAGAGAACCATTGCAGTCTTCAAAGCCCTGAAGTATTCCTCCATCTCTTCGTATGGATAATCCATCCAGAGTTCGTCTTCGTGTTCAAGCACGAAGCGATCCAGATAATGACTGTCTTTGTTCCCGACAAAGAGGGTATACATATCCGGGGTGCTGCAGATCAACTGGAGAAGTCCGATATCGGAATACTCCTCTGCCTCCAGAAGCCCATTGAGAATGATATCGGCACTTTTCGGATCGATGTAGAGCTGGGAGACAATTGTCCCGTATTCGGTTGCAGAGAGGAGATCCTCCGGCTGCACGATCATCTCTGCCCCGTCCAGGAATTGGAGAGCCCTACCAATCACGGATTCAAGGATGCGATCCTGCTTCTTCTGGTGGAAATAAAATGTCGTACGCATGAACTCCCGGAGAGCCGGACGAGAACATACAAAGCCGGATGCGATCAGGGACAGGATGTGGGTAGTGAGAGCCTCCTCTGAAGAACACTGGGAGTTGACATCTTCGGCCGGAGCGTCGATATAAAAGGAAAAGAGTTCTTCTACATCACGTGCATCATGGCCAATCAGGATGGCTTCACCATATGGGTCGAGGTGCGGGCGGCCGGCACGCCCCGCCATCTGGTGGTACTCGCGGGCCGGGATGGGCACCATACCCTCGCCGCTATTATATCGTCGGTAGTCCCTAATGATTACACGCCGGGCGGGAAGGTTGAGGCCTGCGGCGAGTGTGGGGGTGGATGAGATGCACCGGATATGCCTCTTCCGGAACCCCTCTTCAATGATGCTGCGGGCCTCTCTTCGAAGCCCGGCATGGTGAAATGCGGCGCCGCTCCCGACGCAGTGGGCGAGTACTCTCTCCTGGTCTGTTTCTGCCAGTTTTTCGAGCCGTTTCCGGTAGGTACTCAGCTCCTCTTGCTCGAGATGAATGGCTTTCGCAGCCCGCTTGGCAAAGGCCTCCGCATTCTTTCTTGAAGCAACAAACACGAGGCACTGGCCACCCTCGTCGATTGTGTCCATGAGGAGGTTGATGTCTTCGTATCGGGAGATGGAGGGAACAGGTCGTTTTTGATCGTGGAAATGGATTGAGCCGTCATAATAAACTCCCTGGCGGAGGTCAACGGGTCTCCACGAGCTCGTCACCAGTTCGGCATCGAGCCAGCGTGCAAGAGTACCGGGATTTCCAATGGTTGCAGAGAGAGCGATCAGCTGCATTGCAGGATTCTTCAACCTCATCTTGGCAATTACCATCTCGAGGGTGGGACCCCTATCCGGCGAATCGATCAGGTGGACCTCATCGATTACAAGGAGCGTGATCTCATTCAGCCAGGGAGAGGCATTCCGCAGCAGTGAGTCGACCTTCTCGCTGGTGGCAATGATGAAATCATTCCTCCCCAGATACTCTTCTCTCCGGTCAAAATCCCCCGTAGAGATACCAACGCGTGCACCCTTTCCGCTGAATTCTTCATATTTTTCTGATGCAAGGGCTTTCAGCGGGACTATATACAGGCATTTGCCCCCCTTCCTGAAATGGAAGTGCATGACCATCTCGGCAACGAGGGTTTTCCCACTGGCAGTCGGGATGGCAACAAGGAGGTTCTTTCCATCAAACATCCCTTTCTCGACACATTCTGCCTGTGGAGGATAGAGCTCACGGATTCCGGATGATAGGTACCGCTCGATCAGATCACGTGAAACAGGGAGATTTTCAACCTTCATCCAAACCCCTTTTATTCCAGTCTAATAGCTCCGGAGATCCGTCCTTTTATTAATTCAGCTGATGAGCGCGCATTTGTGTTTCCATAAGAAATAATCCATTTACAGGCTGTAACCACCTGGATCTGTGCCAATCTGCGGTCTGATTGTGGATATTTTCAATAATAATAATCGATCATGTCCTGTTTCAGCTCGCGGCGCTTCCGCTCCAGGAAGGCAAATACCATCTCGTGCGGCAGCCCCTGAAGGAGCATATCAACGGCACTCCGCGCGATCTTGATCTGCTCCGGAAGACCTATGATAGCGACGGTCTTTCCGAAGACAGAAATTTCGCATTCGGTCATATGTTCGATCTGCTCCCGGGAACGACCATCTTTTCCGATAATCCTTCCACGGAGCCGGTCAAGCTGGCGGGGGCTGTCGGTAAGTCCTGAAAGATCAATGACATCCAGTAAAAGGTCCTCATCATCGAGCAGGATGAATGCACGTTCAGGAGAAAAGCCGCGGTTGATTGCCTGGACGACCTCAATTCCCCTGAGAAGCAGGGGTGCGTTCTCCCCCTCCAGTTTTACGCTCCCTTCTTTACTGTCGATACTGATACTGGTGCTGGTCTTCTCCTCAAGCTCTTTTTTCACTGAGCCTCCCTTTCCGATCAGCACAGCCACACGATTTCCTGCGATCTTAATCTCCTGTATCATCTCTCTCTCCTGCTCCCGGCACGACTCTCTTCCGATTTACCGGTAATCTCGGTAAAAATCTCCCTCTCATCCCGGACGGTGCAGTATCCGCTGAAATACCGGTTGATGTTTGAAATATCCCGGGCGAGGAAAAACTGCGCCCTTGGGTGATCCGGGGTGACTGCCTGTCCCATATCAATGAAATATAGGCGGTCACCGTAGAGGATGTTGAATTCAGACAGGTCAGCGTGGACGAGTCCGGCGTCCTGGTAGAGCCTCTTCATGAATGACAGTATCTCGGTATAGATCGGCTCCGGATCCTCCAGCTCAACCCCCCTCAGATGAGGATAGGGATGTTCATCTTTACCGATGAATTCCATGAGGAGGATGTTTCTGTCCCAGACCAGCGGCTCCGGTACCGATAGCCCGACAT
>JAJRBU010000226.1 GCA_028679315.1 Methanoregulaceae archaeon | reverse complement strand
TTCCGGGGCCAGTTCCCGGAACAGATTTTCGTGTAAGCCCGGTACACTGGAACACATCGTCATTTGGGGCAAGCGCAGAGGAATAGATATCGTTCGGGGGCCAGTGCCCAGGAACTGAACGCCTGTCATTACGCCCCTGGCCGGAGTGCCAGACTACGATACAATACCGGATGGGTGAGGGGCCAGACCACGAAATGATCTGAGAACCTTTAATACAGCGGGATTGAGACGGAACTACTTGTATGGTAAGCTGGCTCCTGACCCTCGGGATTATTTTTATTGTAATTGCCGTCGTCCTGATGCTCCTTGGATTCATCGGGAGGATAGCATGGACGATAGGAAAATGGCTGATCATCCTCTTCATCATCCTGGCATTCCTGTCGTGGGTGTTCTCAGTCATCTGATAAGAGAGGGGGTATACGAGGGTCGCCACCCCCATGCTCCCCCATTTTTTGACTGATACGCCCATGCACTGGATAATGTGGCCTCACCGTTCCGGAAGTGCCGATGAGGATTGTTCCCTGATCGCTCCCATCCCCTAAATGGGCAGATGCAGAGGCAGGGACAAGTCAATGGCGATCGGACCGCCACCATGTTTTTCCTGATGAGCTCTCATTTGGGAGCAATTGGTATCTCTCATCACTGTACCCAGCCCTCCAGGGGCCGGATTCCGGGGGGGATTTCACTCAACTCAGTACAATCCCTGTACCCAACCCTGCAACCCTCATTCTACCAGAGAGATCGATGGTATCAGGTCAGGGCTTTCCTTATCCAGGCTCCCCCTCAAGCTCGAGAGAAAGAGATACCCTGAAATCCCTGGATCCATGTGCAGCAGGATTTCATGGTCATGCCGGGGCCGGACCCGAGCTTCACATCGTTTGGAAAAAGAGGTTTTTATCTGCGAAGCCACGTCCTGGTCTGATTTATGCTGGGAAGAAAGGACGGCCTGCCTGCGAGCTCATCCTGTTTGGGCCTGTCCCAGTCCGGGTACATGGGGGCAGGGTTTATGACATCCTTGTTCTCGTCTATCACGACAGGGGGTCTGGCCTTTCCCGAGAGAGCCTCCCGGTGCCTTTCCTCCCAGGTAGGGAATACCGGCATATCAGCAATTGCCGCATAATGCTGTTTTTCCCAGCGTGAGACGGGATCATCCCCGATGGCGAACTGGTTGCTCACTAATGCATACTTCTCTTCGCCGAACATCTCGATGAAGTGCGTTCGGTACTCGTCCTTAAAGCTTTGTGCGTGTACTGATGAAACACCGGTTGCCATTACCATGAGCAGGATCAGGCCCGCAGTGATCATCATCCTCTTTCTCATCACTCATCATCTCTGTCTTGACGATTGGCAGGATCTCCCCTCATTGTCTCATCACCAGGTGATTCCGGGGAGATACAAATGTGAGATAGATGCACTGTTTCCTAATTAATCATTTGTATGATTACAATACCCCATGAAACTCAAAAAAAGGGGATTCCCCGGGGGGTTATGTGACCCTTCAGGGCATCGCCCTGCGATCAGTGTTACGCTTCTTTCTGAACTCTTATACTACGAGGCACATTCATGGTGCTGATATACAGGGATGCATGCGAGGTCCCGGGCACGGACCGGGACAAAAAAAGGGAGGCACCGGAACCGGTATGGTCCCCGGCCTGTTCCTAGGATATCGCTTCCCTCTGCCACTCATCCCAGCTCTGGAAGGAAGGCATTCTTGCGAGGGCAGACTGGTGCATCTCATCCCAGCGGGATGCCGTGCTGGGGATCTGGTTATTGACCAGGTCAAACTTGTCCTGACCGAATTTTTTGATATAGTCCGATGTGTATGACTTCCAGGTAAACGGTTCAGTCGTGAGCTTGAACTTGTCCTCTCCGAATTTTTCGATGTAGTTGGAGGTATAGCTCTCCCAGGTAAGGGGTTCAGTAACGAGTGTATACGTGTCCTCTCCAAATTTTTCGATGTATCTTTCGGTATACTCCTCCCAGAATGTTGCCTCGCTCGCTGATGCACCACCTGTTGCCATTACCATGAGCAGGATCAGGCCTGCGAATATCATCCACTTCTGCATCATCAATCACCTCCTTCTCCAGGATAGCCCGGGATCTTTCTCTCTCCTGTCCCGGCACTCTCCTTAAGTATGCAGATGGATAATACCTGACACAACGACCTCTTAATAGTGTGGTTCGTACCAATCCAACGACGGAATGAAGAACAGCGGTGACCAGGAAGGGAGTGACCTCTTCCCGGACTGCCATTCTCCATCAGGATGGCAGAATCATACCTCCTGGCAGGTACTGGTCACCCGGATGTGGGATCTCCTGAAAAAAGGATATTAGTCGTACTGTCTCCAGGTGTGCCCGCAGACGGTGCACCGGAAGAACCTGACCTCGCTCTCATCGGCAGCCCGGAGCTGGCGGAGCCACCAGAATGCGAGGTTGTTCTCGCACTTGGGGCATTTGATCGCGATCGTAGGCAGGATCTGGATAACTCCGTCATCCTCGACGATCACGATCTCCTTTTCGCTCCGTTTCCTTGTCTTCTGGAGCTGGTCTTTTTCGGTGATCTTCCTGATGTACCCGCATTTCCGGCATTTGAGCTGGCCCGCCGAGGATATCATCAGGCTCTTGCACTCAGGACAGAACATTAGTTCAGTAATTTGGTGCACATTCATGATTAAAGCTCCGGATATCGTCGAACAGGCCTGCAATGGGTGCCTCTGCCCCATCACAACCCTTTTTTTCATCATGCGACGAATAGTACACGAATGAAAGAACTCTTCGTTCTGGCATCATGCATCTTTTTTCTTGCATTCCTGCTTCCTACCAGGGCACGGAGATATTTCGCTATTCTCGGGTGGACGGCGATCGTCCTCTTTCTCTTTGCAGAGGTCCCCTATTATCTCTCCATCAACAACTTCCTCTACCCCACCCTTGCCATCCTGGCAGTTCCGTTCCTCTACATCACTGCAAAATATCTCCTTGCCGGTGACGCCCGGGTAGAGCAGCTCTCGAGAGCAGCAGCTGTCGCCTTCCTCATCTATGCACCGTTCGCCTACACCCCGCTCGGTGACTGGCTTATCTCGGTGGTGGTCGGACAGACGCTCTGGCTGGTCAGGGCAGCCGGATTCGAGACCGATCTCTACGCATGGAACATCGTGATACGAAACGGGTTCCGTGTGGAGATCATCCTTGCATGTACCGGGATCCAGGCCATCGCCATCATGCTCGGTGTTGCGTTTGCACTACCGACGACAATGCGCCAGAAGATCCTCTCGTTCCTCCTGGTCGTGCCAACCATCTATATCCTGAACCTCATCAGGAACACTGCCGTGATCATTGCCTATACCGGGCAATGGTTCCCCTATTTCCCTGATATTGCCGGCAACGGGGAGTTCGGGTATGAGAGCTTCTTCTGGGCTCATAACGTGATAGCCGAACTACTTGCTCTCGTCCTTCTCGTCGCCATTGCCTACGGTCTCTTCCGGATCATCCCGGGGCTTGCCGATCTTGCAGCAGGGCTCTATGAGCTGTATTCAGGCGAGATCAGGAAAGCCTTCCGGAAAAAAGTATAGCCGGCAACGGGGAGTTTGGGTATGAGAGTTTCTTCTGGGCCCATAACGTGATACCCGAACTGCCTGCCCTCGTCCTTTTCGTCGCCATTGCCTGAGGCCTCTTCCGGATCATCCCGGAGTTTGCTGATCTTGCAGCGGGGCTCTCCGATCGGTATTCAAGGGAGATCAGGAAAGCCTTCCATAGAGATAGATGATCCGCTGCAGTGCCGAGAGATTGGTGCAGAGCGCGATCAGGATGACAGAAACCCAGATAAATCCGGTGACTCCTCCGATAATGAGGACCAGGATGGTCTCCGGTCGCCCGAAAAAGCCAACCCCCTCCAGCGGGTCCTCGATCTTCCCCCCGATGCGGTCCTTGTATCCCGTCTCCGCATAGACCACCGGCTTGATGAACGTGTTCATCAGGGACCCGATGATGGCAACCGCAACGATGGCACTGTCGCTTACCGGGGGAAGATCAAGGAATCGC
>JAJRBU010000059.1 GCA_028679315.1 Methanoregulaceae archaeon | reverse complement strand
TTGCTTGAACGGGCGTTAATGTTTTTACTTTCCAGATTATGAGATCACGAGGAAGTTCTAACGAACCTGTTGGAATATTCTGCTAAAAAAGAAGGAATTAAATCAATTTCACCGTGCTTTCACTCTTTGTATATCTGCTTTCAAGAGAAGTCCTGCTGTCGGTGTTCTTTTCATTGAGATCATACGACCACTGACCATACTGTTTTGAGGCTGGGGTGTAGGTGTACTGATCGTTTGAATAGTCATAACGCAAGATAAGGACCCCCTCATAGCTATTATCCTTTTTAGACACAATCTGCCCAGCTTTGTATTTTTCTTTGTATTCCCTTTTCATTATGCCAAGAGTGTCGGGATTTTCAACATGGCCACCCTTGAATGGATACTTGGTTTCAAAAATGTCCCGCTTGGAACTCTCTGTCCCACTGCTGTCAAGGTAGAATAACCTCCCGAATTCATCGTAAATGACAGATGCATATTTGTAGGAGTCGGTCTTCGGGTCGTAATCAAGAACGACCTTTCCAATCCGATCGTAATCGAATTCTTTCACGATATCTCCACGGGAGTAGGTCTGATTCATTGTATAATGAGCCACAGTAGTCCCTGTTGCCTTTACCGATGCCCCCGATTGTTTCACAGTCCCCTGCGATGTGCCGGATGCCTTCGAACCGCCGAGCATGGAGCAACCTGAAAATGATATGCCAACTACAATGAGGATGATAAAAATAATTTCCCGCCGCATATGTGCCTATTATTCTGGAAAGAAGAAGTAACATCGTAGAAATTAATGTATAATCTTAATGAATTTTATTGCAGTCGTAACCATCTCTTTTTCGACTGTAGATGTTATTGAGCCTGCCAGAGAACGGGAAAGGGCTGCCAGTATACACTCTTGATCAGGTAATTATTTCTGATCGGGATTATCCTCAGGGTAGTTCCTGCGTCCTTCGTCTTCGGTAAGGCTGGAACAATTAGTACAACGCAAAATGATGTGGTGACGGTCCCAGCATGAAAAATCTTCAGCTACAATGTTAAGGTTCTTAATTTGCCCGAACAATCCCAGAAATCTTTTCTTAATCCTCAAGAATCTTAATTGCTGTTGTAATATTTTTTCTTTCTATTGTTCAATTCATCATTATTGTCATAGTTCATCAGATCTGGTTGTTAGAACCGGAATTATTATTGTTATTGCATGAATAGCTGTTGATAGGAATGCCGATAGAACATGGTTAAAATTATTGTCCAAATAAAAATCAGACCATTTTAACCGACATTGTGAACGTTCATGGTCAGAACAAATGTATAGAAATCCGTTGGATTACTGGACAACGAAGCATTTGCCCGCACCAAGGGCGTTGCTGACACAACGAAGTTGACCAATTATGACGATAAGGGGAACTGATTACAGGCAGTATGTACCTCCCTCTTTTTCCCATGAGGGGGGTCTCCATCTAACGGAACCTCTTCTCCGTTGGAAAAAGCAAGCGACATTAACTCTCATATTAGCCCTATGCAACCCGAATCGCGTTATTGTCAATCCTCAAATCCTTGCTGAGTCATAAAATGCTTATTAAAATTATCATACGGGGGGGGAAATTTTGGATCCAGGAGAATTGTTTCTTCAAAAAAAACTAGTCTGTGACTGTGGAGCCTGCGATTTTGATGCGTATTATGAGATCGTTGAAAAAGGCCTTTCAGACAATTACGTGTTTTATTGCCGATGTCAAGCCTGCGGGTCTCACTGGTTGTTCGCATCAGCAGTGTCCCATTTAAAACATTCATCCAGGACTCCCTATTTTTCAGATCCGAAGGAAATAGCACATACAAAATGGAAGTTGCTTGAGGTGGAGAAGAAGATACCGCTGTCCCGGAACGACTCATATGGTAAATGACTCATCCATGCCAGGGGGAGTCTTTCTCAAGAACCATGATGAGTTAAGCCAGAGGATGCCGTGAACGAGCAGGCTGAACTGACATTCATTTTTTACCGACTCCGATACATCCTGAGCCAATGCAGGACAGGTGCACATTATCGCTGGGAGGGAAAAAACTACCATTTCAATGCATCAAGGGGAAATGGAGATGGCACTATCTGATGCTGCCAAGGGATAGGTACATATACCAGTAGTATCGTTTAAGTCGATTAAACAGTCGTGAAAGGGAGGGGAACGATGCCTATTGCACATGCCATGTGGATCCATGGCAACAGTGTCCGGATCGAGTATCCGGATCGGATGGAGGGTGACACCCGGAGGGGTGGGGCGTACTACAAGATGATGGGGAGCCGGCTGAGCGAGAACTGGTTCCACGCTGCAATTCCAACCGCATTGATTGTCGAGGGCAAGAGATTGCGGCTCGATTCCGTGATGCTCCGCTTCCGCACAAAAGGGGCTACCGTGACGAAGGTGCATGTCTATGATGGGGAGAACCGGATTTCATCGCACGAAGGATTGAGCCTTGCATCAAGCGATTGGCTCTTCGAACGATTCGACCTACCAGCCCCGAAACCGGAAATCATGTGGGGTGTTGGTATCTCTTTCAAAGGTGAATTCACCAGGGCTCGCGAACGAAGGATCGACATCAGTGCCGCCGGTGCCGATTTCCTGTAACCTTGGAGCGAACCATGTCAGCCCATCATGCACTCTGGGTCCATGGCCACAGCGCCGAAGTCGAGTATCCGGACCGTCTCTCTCTAATTGAGTACAAAGGAAACGCCCTTAATATCGAGGGAGATCCCTCAACCGAGAACTGGGTCCATTTCGCGGTGCCTACCCCGGTCATCATCGATAACCTCCGCATGCGGCCGGCGAAGATCCTTTTCCGCTATCGTTCTCCCGACGGTAGCTGTAGCGTGGACACCGTACATGTCTACGATGGTGAGAACCGGATCGCAGTGGCTGAACGTCCATGGGGATCCGTGACGCTGGAGACCTGCAGGGGAACATCAGAGACAGGCAGCATCAGCGAATTCGATGAAAACGGATGGAAATACCTTATCCTGGCATTTGATGCACTGGTTATCCTCTCTGTCACGTATGGTATCGGAATTTCGATCCATATCACCTTCGGTCGCACCGGGGGAAGGGTCGAATTCGAAGCCGCAGGCTGCGACTTTGATATTGCCACTCCCCTGGCCCCCCAACGCCTCCCTGTATACACCAGTAAAACACTGATGGAGTTCCCCTACTACAGCAGTCTCCCCCTCCATGTGCACAATGACGCCATTGAACGGATCCTGGTCCTGCTCCACGGGAGTGGTGCCAGTGCACGGGAGTACCTGTCCAATGGTCTGGCTGCTGCAAAGGCTGCGGTTGACAACGGAGTGGACGGAAACGCCCTCCAGAATACCCTCATCGTAGCCCCGCAGTTCATTGACCAGCGGCATGACCATGATTGTATCTATGGTGACTACTGGAGAAGGCTTCCTCCCACAATCCTCTCCTGGGAAGGCGGTCGTCCGGCTGGAGCCGAATCCAAGGAGCAGGATATCACAGGGAACGGGATTCCCGACAGCGGGACACTCAGCTCCTTCACTGTCCTGGATGTATTGCTTGAGCAGCTGTGCCGGAAAAACCTTTTCCCGAATCTGAATAAGGTCATCATCGCCGGCCATTCGCTCGGTGGCCGGTTCATGAGCGCTTATTCGGCTGCCAGCCGGTTCGAACAGGAGGTCGCCACACCGCGGGGGATTCACGTCCGGTATCTGGTGATGGGATCCGGATCGTATGTTTACATGGATGATACCCGCTATACCTTCACCGATGACACGTATCGAACTGCCGCTGATAACGATGACTGGCGGGATACTATCGCAACGCTGTACGATTTCGGCACCGTGTGCACCGAGAATCCGGCTGCATTCAATAACTGGCCATGGGGTCTTTCCATGCCGGTTCGTGATGGAAAGCCCGTCTATCCCTATCCGACCATGGTAGGGGCTGCGCAGATCAGGACCCAGTTTGGTGCACGCGATGTGCACTATCTCATCGCCGAAGGTGACCTTCTTGAGAGCTTCGAAGAGTGCCCGGAACGGGTTCAGGGGCAGGACACGCTGGCAAAGACGCTGCTCTACTACTGGCACCTGGAGCACCACTACGGAACGGCGCATCTCAATCATCATTTGCACGTGATACCTGACATCGGCCATAGCGGCCTTCGGGAGATGACCTCCCCTATCGGGCTTGATGTGATCTTTGGATGGATACCCTGAACGGTACTACCGTTCATCCATCCTGATATTGACTGCACTGGCGAACTATGGCTGGACAGGTACAGAAGAAATACCTCTAAAGAAGTGGCGAAGTCAGGTCCCAGGGTCATGCGTGCTCGTGCGAGGACCCCCATTATCCGGCGGCACGACTTCATCCAT
>JAJRBU010000191.1 GCA_028679315.1 Methanoregulaceae archaeon | reverse complement strand
ATATAAAATGTTTTCCTCTTCTTAAAACATACTATCACAACTCACAACCATTGAAACAGAGTGCAGGGGACAGTATGCACTGAAATCATGGCTGTATCCTGGTAACCAATAGCAAGCTGTGCGCCGGTCCAGTTTTTCCGGCGAGGAATGAAAGATGTGCATAGTATCCACTCTTCGGTCATCTTTCTTAAGCGGAGTTGTCTACGTTTGTTCTCACTGTCCAATATGCTAAAATAACCATATCAGGAAATTGTTGAAGTGAAAGATCAGGTGGATGACCGGATGCGATATCGAAAGTTATTCAGTATTCAGAAGATGAGCACGCTCTTGCGAAACTGCTGTATTCTGATGGTGATCGTATTTTTCCCCTCTCCTTCATTCTCTGGTGTGCTTTTTGAGGAGAGGTTGAGCTATAGCGTTGCAAAAGGTGATACGCTGAGCACTGTTGGGGCTTATTTCGGGACGGACTTGAAAAGACTAGCCAGAGAGAACAATCTTGACCCCTCGACTCCGCTCAAGGCAGGGCGAAAACTCCGGATCTCGACAACAAAGATTATTCCGGAAACAATGCAAAACGGCATACTTATCGATGTCCCCGGCAGAATGCTGTACTTTTTTGAAGGTGGCGCTCCCATCATGGCGTTCCCTGTTGGGCTCGGGATGCCTAAGGGGGAAGGGGAGAAGGGATGGGAAACCCCATCGGGCAAGTTTACCATTAAGGGCAAGCTGAAGAGTCCGGACTGGAAAGTGCCGAAATCGATCCAGGAAGAGATGAAACGGGAAGGCCTGGCAGTGAAGGAGAGCTATCCCCCGGGACCGAAGAACCCGGTTGGAGGATATGTCTTACTGACGACGCTCCCCGGGATCCTGATTCACGAGACTATTGACCCGTTATCAATAAATAAATACCTGAGCCACGGATGTGTCAGGGTTATGCGTGATGATATGGAGCAGTTGTTCGACAGTTCCGGCGCCGGCGTTTCCGGGGAAATTGTGTATGCGCCTATAAAGTTAGCCTCCCGGAGCGATGGGAGGGTCTTCATGGAAGTGAACAAAGATATCTATGAGAACGTGAAAGACATGCAGGCCGAGGCCCGGAGGCTTATCGAGAAGGCAGGGTTGCTCGACAGTGTTGACATGAATAAGGTAGTGAAGATTACCCGGGAGCAAAAAGGCATTCCCGAGGACATTACCGTTAAGTGACCGTAAAAAACCTTTAGTAATTTATCTCAGAAGGTCCGTCTTTATTTATGAAAGATTGCAGATTATCGTTGCGGCGTTTTGACTGTTTCTGAACGGATGGACAGACATCAGAAAGATTTTTTTAGCTGGTAGTTTAAACGGGCCCGTTCATTTCGGGTCTTATCATTGAGGAGATATGCTTATGAAATCAGGATATTGGATGGTTAGCGCTCTGCTGCTGGGTCTTTTGATCTCTGCGCCTCTTCTCACTGCTGATGCGACGAAGCCTGTTGTGCTGTTTGATCAGGGCCATGGGCAGACGTTTGTTATAGAAAAGAGCGGTGACCTGCATCTCTCTGGTCTGGCAAATCTGTTTCGTGAAGCGGGTTTTAAGGTGAAAACAGCCAGGCAGACCATTACGCCTGAGATTTTGTCCGGGGTCGATGGACTGGTGATATCAGGACCTTTTATCCCCTTCACAGCTTCTGAAAGCGCAACTATCAAGAAGTTTATCGACCGGGGAGGACGCGTAACTATTATGATACACATTACTCCCACCGTGAGTAATCTTTTAAAAGACTTGGGCATAGCGTCAACGACCGGACCGATCAATGAAGTTGTAAATGTGCGTGGTGGTGGAGGAAAAGACTTTAGCGTCACCCGGTTGGAAGCACATCCGCTTACCAGAGGGATGAAACTTTTTACGGTATATGGTGCCTGGGGTCTGAACCCGGAACTCGGCAACGCAAAGATCATAGCAAAGACAAGCCCGATATCATGGGTGGACCTTAACAGAGACGGCAGGTTCAGTCCCGGGGATGCTGCGCAGGAATTTGGCATTATAGTTGCGGGCAGTTTCGGGAAGGGCGAGTTTGTGGTCTTTGGAGACGACGCTATCTTTCAGAACAGATTTCTGAAAGACGACAACCTTCTGCTCGGGAAAAACCTTGTGAATTGGATGCGGGAAAAATTGTCCGGCAGGCTTTCCATATAGCGGGAATACGGTAAAGCGGCAAAGTTATCATACAGGTTCGCGCAAAAGCTTTCTGTGAAAGCTCATACCTTAAGTATTAATAGGTCGATCTGATCCGGCCTGTTCTCTTATCAACGATCACCTTGTCTACAAGAGTATTGTTTTTGTCCCTGATCTCTGCCTCAAAGAACAATTCCTGCTCTTTGATTTCCCCTATCCTGACGTTCTTCTTCGCGAAATATTCGCCTAAAACCTTTTTTGCCTCTTCAACTGTTGCGACAGGACGTTTTTCACCATACCCGCCCTCAATGGTGCCTTTTTTGTAATCGCCGTACGGTGATGCGTCCTCTGCATGGACAGGAGGAGT
>JAJRBU010000148.1 GCA_028679315.1 Methanoregulaceae archaeon | reverse complement strand
GAGAACAAGTGATCACCTCTCCAAACAGGACCTCCGTGATTGATATCACGATGGAACGGAATTTCAACTGGATGATCCTGGGGATAGCAGGAATTGGAATTATTGCAGTTATTGGGGCCTTTCTTGTCTTAAGAAGACGATCTCGCCCCCATTCGCATGGAAAACGAGGAGGTCTCTGATACCACTCCCTCATACCCAATCCCTGTTTAATCCCTGTTTTTTCCCAAGATTCAGGGTATCCTGTTCGTCAGTCATCGGGCTTGAGTGTTAGCAAACCAGATAAATAACCCCCCATTCATGACAGTCCTGCAAACTGATGGGAGTCCCGTTCGATGAAAAAAGGCGTGGAACGATGCATGGCCTGATGCTAGGGAAGCGGACCCAGCGGGAATTGAACCCGCGTCCCTGGGTCCGAAGCCCAGGAGGATGTCCTCTACCCCATGGATCCGTCCTTCTCATTGGTATCATAAGATATTAAGCATTTTCCGGGATAGTATTGTATGAGATGATTCTTTCTTCACAGGAAATTCAGAGAAGGCTCGGAGATCAGAGCCGGAATGGCGATCTCGTTATCTCACCCTACGGGAGTGAATGCCAGCAACCCGCTTCATATGACCTGAGGGTTGCAGAGGATGCCGAGCTGAAGCCAGGTCTCTGCACCCTCACCCATACTCTTGAAAGGGTGGAGCTCCCGGCTGACATCGCTGCCACAATCCGGACCCGGTCTTCGTATGGCCGTCTGGGTCTGCTGGTCACCGCAGGTTTTGTCGACCCCGGTTTTCGTGGCCAACTTACCCTTGGCCTGGTAAATATGGGCCAGGAAGTGATGTATCTTAAGCGGCATGATCGGGTTGTCCAGATGATCCTCCACCAGGTTCTTGGAGCGGGTCAGACGTACGAGGGGAGATATCAGGACAGCAACGGGGTTGTCAAAGCCCGGTGATTCGATGATACGGACTGAACGAAAATATATCGAAATTCTGAGAATATTAAAAGAGCATCAGGAGCCGATGGGGGCAAAGAGACTTTCCGAGCTGATGGCCGAGCGCGGATTTGTGCTGAGCGACCGTGCGGTTCAGTATTATCTCCGATACCTCGATGAGATGGGCTTCACCGAGAAGGTAGGGAACATGGGTCGTATTCTCACCCCATATGGCATGACTGAGACCGAGAGCGCCCTTGTCGGTGAGAGGATTGGTTTCATTATATCGAGGCTTGAGCGCCTGGCCTTCAGGAGCACATTTGATCCTGTTACCCAGACTGGTGATGTTGCCTACAACCTCTCTCTCGTTCCTGAAGAGAGGGTAGATGAGGTGCTCAATGCCTTTAAAGCGGTGGTTGATGCACGGTGTGGTTTTTTCTCCTCATATCGTGTCCTTGATCGCGACCCTCGAGTCCCTGAAGGCAATGTTGGGATCATAACCGTCTGTAGTATAACAATGGATGGGGTCTTTCAGAACAGAGGTATCCCTGTACATATGGCATTTGGTGGCAGGCTCTCCGTCGAACATGGCGAACCTATCCGTTTTGTAGATCTGATAGGTTATCGGGGGACAACCATCGACCCGCTCCAACTGTTCGTCTCTGCAGGATTAACCTCTGTCGTATCCATGATCAACTCAGGGACCGGTATTGCCCTTGCAAATGTTCGCGAGGTGCCGGCAGCAGCAGAAAGCCTGGTGCGGGAGACCGTCGCCCAGATGCGGAAGAGTGGATTTGTATTTCCTGTCACCATGGGGACCTCCCCTTTTAATCTGCCCTCTGATCCATACCGGCTTTCCCTCGTCTCGTATTCGGGGATGAATTTCGTGGCAACTGTCTTTGAGAAGAAAATTCCGATCAGGACTGAGATAGGTGCAGGTAATATCCCATTTTCAAAAATTATGCAGGTGAACTGATCCAACGGTGCAGGGATTTCTTACTCTTCCGTCCCCAGTTCTGTGACAGCATTTTTCATGTCCCGTATTGCCCGGATTGAGTCAACCCGGGCAATATGGAGAAAACCAGAGAGAATTACCGCCACTCCCACGAAACGGCTGCTTTTTAACGGGTAATCCCCCGAACGTACCTCAAAACCCCCGATATTGTTATCCACCCAGTGCCTGAATGCCATATATCCCTTCATGTTCAGCTCCTGGGAAGGTCCTGCAATGAGGATCAATGCTTTCTCTGCATCGGCAAGGTTACAGGAGACTGACATCTCCTCAAGCACCGCCTTCTTACCGAGAGCGATGATTCTTGACGCTTTTTCATGTCCCTCGCCAACAGCGTGGCCTGCAGGACGCAATTTCCGGATAAGGTCAGGGTGAACTGTAGAGACTGGTTCCCGCGCATACCCTATTGCCGCAAGACCACTTCCACGGAGAGTATTGACAATCTCTCCCGCATCCAGTGCGACCTCTCCCACTTCAGAACCGGGGCGTTCACCTGCCTCGCCAGCCCGCAAAATGAGACTGAGTCGTTTTCCAATAACGTGGTTGATACCTTCATATTCTGATGCGATGGTCGGCTGGGGTATGGCCTGGTGTCGCCTGTAAGGGAGCAGCCCCGCCTCCTCGTGGGGGTGAATCTGAAGATCAGGGTCATTGGCCACTTTCGTGGTCCATATCTCGTTATCAAACAGGAGCATCCCATCCAATATTTCGGCAAGAGCATCAATCTGGTTGGCTGCCCGTACGAGAACCTCCTCCCCCTCCTTGTCACGAGGAAGGGTAAAAAGGCCGAAAACAGGTTCAACCATGGTTTTCCTGATACTCCTGATAAGGGATGGAGCGAGCCCTGCCATGGTCCCGCCAAGGCCAAGACAGACTATCAAAGCATCAATATCTCCAGGATCAAGGGACTGGAGCCTGGCAATAATCTCATCGTTGGGCAGAATCATGGGATTTTTCTCATCGTGGTTCAGATCGAGTGTCTTCGAAAAAATGAGGTTTTCTTTGGGAAGTGCTTTCAGGGTACTCAAGGATAGGGCATCGCTATCGATAGCGATTCCGTCGGTGCACCGTAAGGAGGGAGACTTTTTGTCATAATCATAGAGCGTGTCGGCAATCCGACACCCTGCCCCTCCTATACCGACGATCAATACCCTCAATGGAACGACACCTGACCTGGATAGTAATACTGTTTTGGGGAGTTCACTGATTTACCATTGGAACCGGATTTAAAAAAAGACTATCGGACTCTCTTTATCGGAGGGATCCCTCTCTCCGAAAACCGGGAGCGCCCCGGGCTGACGACGGTGATAAAAATTTTTAAAAAATTGTTTTTCTGGTAATTTCTTCACACTCCGGAACGTTTCGTAGTTTTGATGACTGAAAATGATAAGGTATTTAATTTTGTGCCCGATATGTTACAGTGAGGTGAACTAACCTTGACAACGTATGGAATAGAATTTGTGCCTGGCAATGTAAATGTCAAGCAGGTGGTAAATTTCTGTAAACTTGCAGAGTCCAAAGATATTGACTATGCCTGGATTACCAACCACTACAACAACCGTCACTGCTACCCCACCCTTGCTGCCATCGCTCAGGCGACCACCACCCTGAAGATGGGCCCGGGTATTATGAACTCATTTACTGACACACCGGCAGCGATGGCCTCATTCTTCTGCACACTGAATGAGATCTCTGACGGACGCGCAGTACTGGGGATTGGCCCCGGTGACCTTTCAACACTTCCAAAACTTGCTATTCAGGCCGAGAAACCCGTGGCACGTCTCGAAGAGGCAGTCACACAGATCCGCAGGCTCTGTGCCGGTGAAGAAGTCAAGAAATCAGGAATGCAGTTCTTTGATTACGACGGAGCAAAGCTCACAGGAGTTAACCTCCCCGGCAAGAAGGGCGTACCGATTTATATCGGTGCACAGGGGCCAAAGGTTCTTGACCTTGCCGGAAGGGTTGGAGACGGGGCATTGATCAATGCATCCAATCCAAAGGACTTCGCCATTGCAATCCCGATTATTAAGGCAGCCTGTGACAAGGTTGGAAAGAAGGGATTCGATGTCGGTGCATACACTGCTATGTCCATTGACATGAACGAGAAGAAGGCCCGGAACGCCGCAAAGATCGTCGCTGCGTTCATTGCAGCTGGATCCCCTCCTGACCTTATTGCACGCCACGGCCTCGATGCTGCAAAGGTGGCAACCATCAAGGGTGCACTTGCCAAGTTCGACTTCAAGACCGCTGGTGAGAACGTTGATGACAAGACCATCGATGCATTCACCATTGCCGGAACTCCTGACACGGTGAAGCAGAAGTGTGAAGACCTTGCCAAGGCCGGTGTAACCCAGATCATCTTCGGATCCCCTCTCGGACCGGACATGACTACATCTATCCGCCTGCTCGGCAAGTATGTCGTCTGATGTGCTCAGGGCAGAACAACTCTCCCCTTTTTTCACACAGTTTTAATAGAAAGGCTTCGAATGAGAAGATGAGTAGTCATGTTCACCGTGACAGAGATCCGTACCAGTCCCCATCTTCTCCAGATGAGAGAAGAACGTCTCACGGGCCACCGGTGTAAGATCTCACCCGGACGCCTCGACCGTGGCATTGATTCCCCTTACCATCCCCAAAATACCCCGGAAAACTGTCCGTTTTGCACCGAACGGATCTTTTCAGACACCCCGGTTTTTCCTGATGGAACACGTATCTGCCGGGGGGAGAGCATCACTGTTCCAAATCTCTTTCCGTTCGGAGAGTGGCACACTGTCACCGTTATCACCAGAAGACATGTCGTTGATACTTTCAGCAGGAGAGAGATCGCAGATGCATTATCAGGACAGTTGGAATCGTTGTTGAAGGCAGAAGGATACAAGAGCATCAACTGGAACTATCTCCCCTCAGCGGGAGCAAGCATAACTCATCCTCATCTCCAGGGGCTGGCCGACAGGAGAGCCCCTGTCACCGCTGAGCGGTATATCACTGCGGGGCTCCACTACCTTATGAAGCATGGACGGACCTACTGGGAAGATGTACGCTCCTTTGAATCAGGCTCACCCCGATACCTTTTCGGTGATGAATTATTCTGGTATGCCAATCCGGTGCCCCTTGGCGAAAAGGAAGTGCGGTGCATCCTCCCCATTGCGACCTTAGAGGAGTTCACTGCCTATATTGAACCATTTGCTGAAGATCTTCTCAAAATTATTGGCATGTACCGAAAGTTCGGGACATACGCATTCAATATGTCCCTCTTTTTTGATAAAAGCAATGGAAAAAATGGATTCTCATCAATCTGTTCGATTATATCACGGATAAATCCAAACACGTTGTCAATGAGTGATTCTGCCTTCATGGAGCGACTCCACCTTGAGCCCGTCATCCTGACCTTGCCGGAATCTCTCGGGGATTTTTTCCGGAAAGAGTGAAAATTGAGCAATACACCGTATATCGGGAGATCCTTCTCCGATATAAACGCAATGGGAAAATTAACCGCTCATGGTTGTAGAAAAAAAGAAAAAGTGTAAATTTACTCAGGCTTGCTGATCAGTTTCGTCTTCGAGACGATGATACCGTCTTTCTTGTGAGGCTTCCTGATGATGCCATCGCCAGCCTTCTCGATCTCGCGGGCTTCGTCACAGAGGACAGCGGCAGCCCTCATCATCTCGTGGGCACTCGAGACGATCGGGATGTATTTTTCCCATTCCTTCGTCATGAAGCATCCCTTCACATTTACCATGGCAACCGCGGAAGCAATCTCATACGCTGCACGGGCCTTAGCAAGTGCATAGGGATTGCTGAACTCGCCATCGACTGCCTTGTCGGAGGTAACGATGAGTTTCGGCATGGCGAGGTCTGCACCCTTCTTTCCGGCCTTGACCTGGTCAATAACCTGGTCGATGGCCACCTGGAGCTTCCGGAATGCACCGGTGAGTGCGAGCACCTTTACGAGGTTGCCATTGTAGTCTGCCATCTCGATGGGGTCGAGGAACTCGCGGCGGGCACCTATCATGGCGTCACCCTTCATGATGATATATCCAAACTTCCCGTCCTTGATCTCGGCCCACTCTTTCTTGGTGGTCACATCATCGGTTATGAACAGGGTGGGGATTCCTTGGGCTGCCAGGCGCTCACGGGCACCGGTCGGACCGGGAAGCACTCCATTGGGTGATACAACGATCGCGAAGTCGGGCTTCCATGCGATCATGTTGTTGACAACCCTGTCAATGTCCTCAGGCTGGAGCTTCGTTCCGCTCGTCGCCATGAATGTCTGCATATCCTCTCTGTCTGCTCTCTCATCGAGGAGGAGCTCGGCCATTACGCCGCTGGCAATGTTGCCGAGTTTGGCAACTCCAACTTTAACTACCATGTATGCACCTCATTTTAGTTTATAACAGGTTACTATTCATCCAGGCGGATATAAACGTTTTGAAATTTGATTCTAATTGCAAAATTCGGTCATTTATGCCATTTTCTTGTAAAATATGAGCATACTGCAGCCCTCCGGGCATCTCTGTTCCGAGATCATGGGTGTGCCGGAGAATGTTAACGAAAAGTGTTTAAGCTACCCCTCCCAACTCGTTTATCATGAAAGACGGGCTGCTTACTGATCGCCAGAAAGAGGTGCTCAGGTATCGTAAGCAGGGGATGACCCAGCAACAGATTGCTGATATTATTCACACATCGAAGGCGAATGTCTGCACCATTGAAAAGTCAGCGATGGAGAATATCCGGAGGGCCAAGGAGACCCTTGAGTTCCTTTACACACTGGATGCAACCCACCTCTGCACGATTGAGGCCGGGATGGACCTTCTCGATGTCGCCCCATTTATCTATCGTGAAGCTGAAAATATCGGCATAAAAGTGAAATATGACACAATCTCCCTTATCAATAAGCTGCGCGAGGCTACTCCTGAGCGGTTCCGGGCTCGCCATGTAAGGGATGCAATTGAGGTATACATTAACGACGAAGGGGATCTCTACTTCGGATAATCAAAAACTGCTGGAAAGATTCAGCGAGTGAATAGGCCTGTGTCCACTTCCCTACCCCTGCAGCGACTCCGGGAAGGTTTATATCCGTTTCTGGTTAATAATTATGGAAGCCTGTATGATTGTTCCGGCGAGGACCGGGAGTTCATATGTGGCGGGCGCAGTGTTACAGTCGCTGTGAACTGCGCAGCCGAGAAGGAGTTGTGATAATTCACAACGGGCTGACACGGTGGAACTGATCAGCGCGGGGGTGGACGTGGTTCTCACGAGCCCGCATGTATCAGAATGCTGGTACATCCGCGCGATTGTCAGGATCTATTCGCGACGACCGGTAGGAACTGGAAGGAACTGACGGGATACTATCCGTTCCCAAGTAGCCTTCCGTAAGGTCACAGGTTCGCTCCGCAAACGGGATGGAGAAGGATCCCGTTTCAGGACAGCTCGATTACCCGAGCGTCACGCTCTCTCGGGGCAGCTGCAAGCCACACGCATACCAGGGCACGAACAAGGTCTGGCATGCTGTCTGGTGCTGCACTGAAAGTCAGATCAGAGAAAGGATTGATGAAAAATGCCGAAGATCAACACACCGCGAAAAGGATCCCTCGCATTTAGCCCAAGAAAAAGGGCAAAAGGGCCGGTCCCCAAGTACCAGTCATGGCCGGAATATGAGGGAACACCGGTGCTGCAGGGATTTGCCGGGTACAAAGTGGGGATGACGCATATCGTCATGGTCGATGACCACAAGAACAGCCCTACCGAGGGGAAAGACATCATGGTCCCGGTCACGGTTATCGAGATCCCTGCCATGAAGGTCGCTGCGATTCGTGCCTACACTAGGGACACGTATGGAAAGCATCCTCTCACCGAGATATGGGATACTGCTCCTGACCCTGCACTCGTCAGAAGAATAACGCTCCCCAAGAACTATGATGGATCAGCTGCACAGAAAGCCATCTTCGATGGAATAAAAGCCGGAACGGTAGCAGAAATTTTCGCACTCGTCCACACGACACCTGAACTTGTATCAGGAATCCCCAAGAAGGTTCCTGACCTCATGGAGGTCAGGGTTGCCGGGGGGTCTCTTGAAAGCCGGTTTGAATTTGCGATCTCGCTCCTTGGCAAGGATGTATCGCTTAAAAACGTACTCCAGGCTGGTTCATATGCGGATATTACCGCTGTTACCACCGGAAAAGGGACGCAGGGCCCGGTAAAACGATGGGGGATAAAACTCCGGAAGCGGAAACATTCCCGGGGCGGAAAGAAACGTCACATAGGGAACCTTGGACCATGGAATCCGCACCATGTGCGGTGGCAGGTCCCGCAGGCAGGCCAGATGGGGTATCAGCAGCGCACTGAATTCAACAAGCGGATTCTCAAGATTGGTGACAACGGCAAAGAGGTAACTCCGGCAGGAGGATTCCTTCATTACGGTGTCCTGAACAACCCCTATGTCCTGGTAAAGGGCTCAGTCCCCGGACCGGTCAAGCGCCTTATCAGGATCCGTCCTGCTATGAGGGCAGGGGAGCATGTTCCCCGACAGCCAGCCATCGAGTTCGTGAGCGTCCAGAGCAAGCAGGGGTGAGACAGCGATGAAAGCACAGGTAATTACGATCGAAGGCATGATGGGACGGGATATCGATCTCCCCACGGCGTTCTCAGAAGAATACCGTCCTGATCTGATCAGGAAAGCGGTCATTGCTCTCCAGAGCACGAGAAGGCAACCCCATGGTACCTACCCGTATGCCGGCATCCAGTCTTCCGCAGTCGGCTGGGGAAGTGGCCGTGGTGTCTCGCATGTACCCCGTATCAAGACAGGGTCGCGGGCAGCGAAAGTTCCCCAGGCGAAAGGAGGGAGAGAAGCACACCCGCCGGTTGTTCAGAAAGTACTCCTTCTCAGGATCAACAAAAAGGAGAAGGCGAAGGCATTCCGGTCGGCCCTTGCTGCCAGTGCATCAGAAGATCTCGTGCGGGCAAGGGGCCATCTCTTCACCGGACAGATCCCTGTTGTATTCGAGGATGCATTTGGAGAACTCGGCAGGACTTCCGAGGTCATCTCCGCGCTTACTGCTGCCGGGCTCTACAAGGATATCGAACGGTCCAAGTTCTCACGGAAGGTCCGGGCAGGTCGCGGAAAGATGAGGGGGCGGCGTTACAAGCAAAGAAAGAGCCTCCTCATTGTCACCGCGGAAAAACCACTCAAGGCAGCCCGGAACCTGGCTGGTGTGGACGTGGTCACCCTCGACCAGCTCAACACCGAACTTCTTGCACCAGGAACGCTTCCAGGCCGGCTCACGGTCTTTACCGAGGGTGCAATCCTAAAACTGGGGGGGCAGTAATATGGTGCTCCGACATCCGTATGTGACTGAAAAGGCCATGATGACTCTTGAAAAAGAGAACAAACTCCAGTTTCTCGTTGAAAAGAACGCCACTAAGAAACAGATCAAGAGAGAGATCGAAAAGACCTTCGAACAGGAGGTCAGGCATGTCTCGACCGTCATGACCATGCACGGGGAGAAGAAAGCGATCATCAGTTTTGCCAACGAGAAGGCAGCTGAGGAGATACTCAGCCGTCTTGGCATAATGTAGGTGGTATGAATGGGACACCGTATTACGACACAGAACAGAGGAAAAGGAGGCCCGACTTACCGGGTGCCGTCCCACCGTTACAAGGCAGCGCTCCGTCATGCCAGCAACGGTAATACAACAGTAAAGGGGATCGTGGTCGATATCGAACACGATCCGGCACGACACACCCCCATAGCCTTGGTGAAACTCGAAGATGGATCGAAGATGTACATGCTCGTCACTGAAGGAATTGGAGTAAATGATGAGGTAAGCTGGGGACCCGAAGGCGAGGTTCGTAATGGCAACACTCTTCCACTTTCTGCAATCCCTACCGGAGCCTATGTATGCAACATCGAGGCCAGGCCAAATGACGGTGGCAAGTTCGTTCGCGCCAGCGGCGTACAGGCTATCGTCGTTGATAAAACTGCGGAACGGGTTGGCGTTCAGATGCCGAGCGGCGTAACCAAATGGTTCAATGCCAGCTGCAGGGCAACCATCGGAATTGTTGCCGGTGGAGGACGCGGGGAGAAACCATTCGTGAAGGCCGGGAACAAGTTCCACAAGATGAAGAATAGTGCCTCAAACTGGCCCAGGGTGAGAGGTGTGGCCATGAATGTGATCGACCATCCGTTCGGTGGCGGTGGTCACCAGCATGCCGGCCGGCCAAAGACTGTTGCGAGAGGAACATCCCCCGGGAGGACCGTCGGCCATGTTGCTGCACGGAAGACTGGACGGGGCAAGAAGTGAGGGTTTAACATGGCAAAGAAGATACAGAAGAGGTTGCCAAGACGGCGGGAAGAGTTTACCTACCACGGATTCCGGCTCGACGATCTCAAAAAGATGGGAATGGCTGACCTCCTGCCGTTAATGCCTGCACGGGTCCGCCGGAAAGTGAGCCGGGGCCTGACCCGCGGGGAAGAGCATCTCCTCTCGCGATTCAAGAGCGGGGATGCAAGGATCAGGACCCATATCAGGGACATGGTGATCATGCCCGATATGATCGGAAAAGAGGTGGAGATCTACAACGGGAAGGAGTTTATGAAAGTGGAGATCCAGCCCGAGGCGGTCTTCCATTACCTCGGGGAATTTGCCCTGACGAGAAGGAAAGTGACACACGGGAGTGCTGGTATTGGTGCAACCCGTTCGAGTAAGTATGTACCGCTGAAGTGAGAACCATGGCACGCACAGGATATTCAACTGATATTACAGGGGATACCGTGGCACGGGGAAAGGCAAATGAACTTCCCATATCCCCCAAACACGCCATGGAGATTGCCAGGTTCATCAGGAATAAAAAGACAGGTGAAGTGGTCTCCTATCTCGAGGATGTAGTTGCAGAAAAGAAGGCAATACCCTTCCGCCGGTTCAATCACAAGGTGGCTCACAAACGAGGGCTTTCCGGATGGGATGCCGGGCGGTACCCGAGAAAGGCATCAAAAGCTTATCTTCGGCTGATACACTCGGTAACCAAGAATGCCGAATATCTTGGTCTTGACACCGAACGCCTCGAGATCGTCCATGTTGCTGCAAACAGGGGGAGGGGTTTTGAGGGCATCTTCCCGCGTGCGATGGGAAGGGCCTCACCCAAAAGGCGTGAAACAGTCAACATCGAGATTGTGGTAAAGGAAGTGCAGTAATGGCAGTCGAGAGAAAATTTATAGCCGAAGGGGCGAGGCGGGCACGTGTCGAGAAACACCTCGTGAAGGAGCTCAAAAGGGCCGGATATGGCGGGATGGATCTGCAGAGGACACCACTTGGCACCCAGGTGACTATTTACGCCGAAAAGCCTGGGATCGTCATCGGCAAGGGCGGAAAGGTTGTGCGACAGCTCACCCAGGACCTTGCAAACGATTTCGGTGTTGAATCACCGCAGATCGAAGTTCAGCAGGTTCCGAATCCGAGTTTCAATGCCCAGATCATGGCCGAGCGCCTGGCTAATGCACTGGAACGCGGGTGGTATTTCAGGAAGGCCGGATCAAGCATCATCCGGAGGGTCATGGAATCCGGTGCCCTCGGATGCGAGGTCATCATCGCCGGGAAACTGACGGGTGCCCGTGCCAGGGTTCAGAAGTTCACAGAAGGCTATATCAAGCACAGTGGTGAACCGGTAAACACCATTGTGGAGAAAGGCTTTGCTGTTGCCATCAAGAAGCTGGGAGTGATTGGTGTTCAGGTACGGATCATTCCGCCCGACTCCAAGCTTCCTGATCACTTCGAGATGATCGTTCCTAAACAGAAACTTGTCCGAAAGGAAGAGATCGCCATCACTCCAATCGGTGAAGAGATCAACGATGAGGATCTGGCGGCGGATCTCGATGAGTTTGATGACGTGGAAGTTCCGGAGGGCCGGTAAATGGCAATCCTTCGTGCAAGCGATATCCGGCAGCTCTCTGATGTCGAATTGCAGGAACAGATGGCGAAGCTCCGGATAGAGCTCATCCAGTACAACGGGAAGGTCAGTGCCGGGGGGTCCACAGAAAACCCTGGGAGAATCCGGGAGCTCAGGCGGACAATTGCCCGTATGATGACTGAACAGAACCACAGGAGAACTGTATGATCTCGCTCCGGGACATCCTGCGCCATGAACTCATCGGACTGGATGTTTCGGTAGCGGAAGCATCAAATCCTCTTCACCGTGGGATATCAGGCCAGATCATCGATGAGACCAGAAATACACTCCTTATCCGCACACCGTGCGGTGACCGGAGAATACCAAAGAAGTACTCCCGCTTCCGTATCAGTACTCCGGATGGGAAACTGGTTCTCGTCGATGGATCTGCGCTTGTGGCAGCCCCGGAAAAGAGGATAACTCAGTATGTAAAAATTCGAGGTAAATAATGGCAAAAAATATTGGATTGGGCGTCCTGCCACCGGAACAGGCATGCAGTGACGCAAACTGCCCGTTTCACGGCAGTTTACCGGTGCGCGGCCAGGTGATCACCGGTAAAGTCGTGAGCGATCGCATGACGGGGACGGTAGTTGTCGAGCGTAACTACCTCCATTTCGTGCGGAAGTATAACCGATACGAGAAGAGAAGCTCGAGGATTCACGCTCATAATCCTCCCTGCATACAGGCAAAGACCGGTGATGATGTGAAAATCGCCGAATGCAGGCCGCTCTCGAAGACGACGACATTCGTGGTGGTGGAGGTGCAGAGGCCATGAAAGCCAAACAGTCAAAGACGCCGAGATCGCTTTCCACCGGAACCCGGATGATCTGCGCTGACAACACCGGAGCCAGGGAAGTCCAGATTGTGTCGGTGTTCGGCTACCACGGGGTTCGCCGCCGCCAGCCCAAGATGGGTCTGGGAGATCTTGCGACCGTAACGGTAAAGAAAGGAACCCCTGACATGCGGAGAAAGCTTGTCAGAGCGGTAGTAATCCGGCAGAGAAAAGAGATAAAGCGCCCAAGCGGGCTTCGTATTACTTTCGACGATAACGCGGTGGTAGTTGTCGATGAGAAGAATGAGCCACGCGGTACGGAGATCAAAGGTCCGGTCGCAAGGGAAGTCGCTGAGCGTTTTCCAAAGATCGGATCGATGGCAACAATGATCGTGTGAGGTGTGCAGATATGGTAAGAATTGAGAGTATACAACCAAGAAAACAGCGCAAGGCACGCTACAATGCTCCTGCGCACCTCCGCGGAAAATTCCTCAGTGCTCCACTCGCTCCTGAACTCAGGACCCAATACAAGAAGCGGACACTCCGGGTTATAAAGGGCGATACCGTCAAGGTGCTCCGGGGAGATGCTGCAGGGACGGAAGGACTTATCGATGATGTTGATACCGGAAGGTCGCTTCTCATCATTCAGGGGGTCTCGATCCCGAAGGCTGACGGTACGGAGGTCCCGCGGCCTGTCAATCCATCAAATGTCCAGATCACGAAGCTTAATCTGAAAGATCCAAAAAGGGTCGGAAAACTGACGGAGGAACGCTGATGTCTGATCACCTTAAACGTCTGCGTGCACCGGACTCCTGGCATATTGCGAAGAAGACCAACAAATTCGTCGCCAAAACCGCTCCCGGCCCGCATAATGCCAATGCCATGCCGATTGCGGTCTGGCTCCGTGATCATATGGTATTTGCGCGCAATATGAAGGAAGTAAAACAGATTCTCGGCCAGAATGATGTTATCATCAATGGACGGCCCTGTCGAGATCCGCGGATGGGGATTGGAATCTTCGATATCATATCCCTTCCAAAGATTGGGAAACACTACCGGATCCTGCGTGACAAGAAGGGGCGGCATAAGACGATCGAGATCAATGCAGAATCGGCAAAGACCCGCCTTGCCAAAGTGAGGAATAAGACACTTGTCCCTGGTGGAAAAGTTCAATTAAACCTCCGTTTTGGAGCAAATGTTCTTGCAGACAACCAGTACAAGCCGGGTGATTCTGTGGTAATCTCCCTGCAGCCAGAAGATCGGTTTACCATCATTGACCATTTCCCGTTCGCGGTCGGGAACATGGCGATGGTCATCGGCGGAAGACATTCGGGAAAGGTCGCCCGGATCACCGCTATCGAGAAAGTACCGGGAAGTGTTCCGAACCGTGTAATGCTTGCCGATGAACAAGCAGGGACTACCTTCGATACCATTGATGCCTATATCTACATGGTAGGTCGCGAGACCCCCGCTCTTGCCGAATGGGGGATTGAGGAATGAATCCGATGCGTGAAGTCTTCGTTGACAGGGTGGTCGTTCACATGGGCGTTGGGGAGAGCGGGGACAAGCTTTCCAAAGCAGTTGATATCATGAAGAAGATCACGGGAAATAACCCGGTGAAGAGCATGGCGAAAAAGACCAATCCGGCATTCGGGATCCGCAAGGGTGCTCCGATCAGCTGCAAGGTCACGCTCCGGGGAAAGACCGCAGGTGATTTTCTTGATACTGCGCTTGCCATCATCGAAAGAAAAGTCAGTCCCAGCCAGTTCGACAAGAGCGGAAATTTCTCCTTCGGGATTGAAGAGCATACCGATTTCCCCGGTATGTCCTATGATCCACAGATCGGGATTTACGGTATGGACATAAACGTAATCCTTGCCAGGAAAGGTGTCCGTATTGCACGTCGCAACATAGAACGCCACCGGCTTCCGAAGAAGCAGATGGTTCAGCCCGAAGATGCAATCGCGTTCCTTCAAACCCGTTACAACGCAGAGGTGGCATGATGGGCGGAGAGAAGACCAAAAAATTCGGCCGCGG
This sequence comes from Methanoregulaceae archaeon, assembly GCA_028679315.1. GTDB lineage: Archaea > Halobacteriota > Methanomicrobia > Methanomicrobiales > Methanospirillaceae > UBA9949. The sequence continues at coordinate 10,541 of JAJRBU010000148.1, read as the reverse complement.
GGCATTTGAATGCAAAATCTGCGGCAGGAAACAGGGTCTCGTCCGCAGGTACCATATTATGTTCTGCAGGCAGTGTTTCAGGGAATGGGCCCAGAAGATGGGATTCAAAAAGATGAATTGAGGAGGAAGAGCACATGGGAAGATTAAACACAATTGCAGACGGGATGAGTGCGCTCAAGAACGCTGCAGATGGCGGTAAACCCGGCGTTCTCATCGAGCCGGCAGGCAAACTCCTCGGGGCCATGTTCCGGATCATGCAGGAATCAGGATATATCTCCGGATTTGAGTATGTTGATGACGGTCGTGGAGGACAATTCCTTGTTCAGCTGAATGGGAGGATCAATAAGTGTGGTGCAATTTCACCCCGTTATTCTGTACAGCTGAACGATCTGGAGTATTGGGAAACCCAGTACCTTCCGGGTAAGAATTTTGGGATTCTGATCCTTTCAACTTCGAAAGGTGTCATGACCCATGAACAGGCCCGGAAGGAAGGGGTCGGTGGAGAACTTCTCGGGTATGTATACTGAGGTGAGAGAGAAATGGCAGTAGTAAGAAAAGTAAGCATACCAGAAGGAGTTAAGGTTGAATTGGAAGGAACCCTGCTGAAAGTAAAGGGGCCAAAAGGTCAGCTTGAACGCAGTGTCAGGTTCCCCCAGATCACTACCGTTCTGGAAGACAATACGGTAATCTTCTCCACCGATTCAGACCGGAAAAGTGTGATTGCCATGGTGGGCACCTTTGCCGCACATACCAATAATATGTGCCGTGGCGTGACCACTGGATTCGAGTATCGCATGAAAGTGGTCTACAGCCACTTTCCTATCCAGCTCAAGCTTCAGGGGAATAAGCTTGAGATCAACAACTTCCTTGGTGAGAAGAAGGCCAGGTATGCTACCATCGTCAATGGTGTGACAGCAAAGATCGGGAATGACGAGATTGTGCTCTCCGGAATCGATAAGGAGCTCCTTGGCAATACTTCGGCCAATATCGAACACGCGACCAAGATCCGTAACCGTGATCCTCGTATTTTCCAGGACGGTATTTATATCGTGGAAAGGGCGTGATTGAAATGGCCGATGAGAAGAAAAGGTTAATCCAGGTCCGTTCCGAAAAATCAGCGTCATTCAAACGGGACGGTACCGGGAAAAAGAAGCAACTCTCTGAATCCTGGAGGATGCCACGCGGGCTCCATTCCAAGAAGAGGAGACAAAAGAAAGCGAAAGGCCCCCTTCCTACACCCGGGTATGGCAGCCCCATAGAGGTCAGAGGTATGCACCCGAGCGGATATCGTGAGATCCGGATCTTTACCCCTGCTGAGCTTGCAGGGCTGAATCCTTCGGAAGATGCCGTCCGTATCGGAGCAACCGTTGGAAACAAGAAACGGCTGCTTATACAGGATCAGGCGGTTGCAGCGGGACTGAAGGTTTTAAACGCGAAGGATATCAGGCCTAAAAAAGAGGAGGCAGAGAGCGATGACTGATATTGCAAACCAGCGGCGTATCGCAGCCTCAATTCTCGGCTGTGGTATCCATCGCATATGGTTCGATCCTGAACGCCTCGGTGACATTCAGAACGCCATCTCACGAGAGGATATCAGGGGACTTATCGGAGAGGGTGTGATCAGGGCACGGCAAGTCCAGGGTAACAGCCGTGGAAGAGCCCGGGAGCTTATGGCAAAACGTTCCTACGGCCACTGCAAGGGACCCGGGAGACGCAAGGGGGCTGCCGGAGCACGAAATCCTTCGAAGAGGCAGTGGATCCAGAAGATACGGGCAATCAGAAAAACCCTCGTGGAACTTCGCGAGAGTGGAGTGATTGAACCTCACCTCTACCGCACATTATATCGGAAGGCTGCGGGGGGGCAGTTCAGGAACGTAGCCCACTTAAAGGCTCAAATCGGGATCATTTCAGGGAGGATGAAGTAATATGGCAACAGGACCTCGTTACTTCGTTCCTTTCCGGAGACGAAAAGAAGGGAAGACCGATTATTACAAACGGGCAAAACTTGTGGTTTCTGACCGCCCCAGAATGGTTGTAAGGAAGACCAATAGGCAGATCCTCATACAGCTGATATCGGCAGAGATGGATGGTGACCGTACCCTCGTGAGTGCCAGTTCGACTGAACTGGCAAACTATGGCTATAAAGGATCGACATCTGCCATCCCGGCAGCATACCTTACAGGGATGCTTTTTGCGGTGAAGGCACTGAATAGTGACCAGGACCGGGCTGTCCTTGATATAGGTCTGCACCGTGCAACACCCGGGAACAGGGTCTTTGCAGCGCTCAAAGGAGCGGTAGCTGCCGGTCTTGATGTACCCCATGGTGAACAGGTACTTCCGGATGACGATCGGGCAAAAGGTGCACATATCGCTGCGTTTGCACCCGAGCGTGCAGGAGATCTGGTTCGTAACGTCCAAGCGACGATTGACGCCATAATGAAGGAGTTGAGGTGAGATGCCTTACGAGAAGACAGAATGGGTGCCACTTACCGGTCTTGGCAAGATGGTAGCATCGGGAGAGATCACCACTATCGATCAGGTGCTTGAGAGCGGGCGTCCCATCAAGGAGCCTGAGATCGTTGATGCATTTCTCCCCGATCTGGCGGACGAAGTCCTCGATATCCAGATGGTCCAGCGTATGACTGATTCAGGGCGCCGGGTCAAATTCCGGGCAGTGGTTGTCGTTGGAAACCGTAACGGGTATATCGGGTTTGGCCAGGGTAAAGACTCTCAGGTAGGCGATGCGATCAAAAAGGCCATTGTCGATGCGAAGATGAATTTGATCAAGGTCAGGCGCGGATGCGGGTCGTGGGAATGCGGTTGCGATACCACGCACTCTATCCCGATGAAGGTAGAGGGGGCAGCGGGGAGCGTTCGGGTGACGCTCAAACCGGCTCCCCAGGGGATCGGCCTCGTCACTGGTGAGATCAGCAGAAAGGTACTGGAACTGGCAGGGATAAAGGACGCCTGGACGTTCTCGAAAGGGCAGACCAGGACGACCATCAACTTTGCCAAGGCCACCTTCAACGCGCTCAGGGCAACAAATATGACCCGGCGTGGAGGTGCTGAGTGATGTACGCTATTGTCCAGGTACGCGGTGTCGTGAACACCCGCAGGGAGATCAAGGACACACTCAAGATGCTCCGCCTTCACCACATCAACCATTGCGTACTCGTCCCGGACACGCCTGAATATCTCGGGATGATCCGGAAGGTTAAGGACTTCGTTGCCTACGGCGAGGTTGATGCGGTTACCATTGAGACGATCCTTCGCACTCGGGGACGTGTTGTCGGTGATACCCATCTGACTGATGAGTACGTGAAAGCAAATTCAATGTATTCAGGGATTACGGAATTCGCAGCAGCCCTTGCGTCAGGAGAGACCCGGCTTATTGACATACCCGGTTTAAAACCTGTACTCCGTCTTCACCCACCACGGAAAGGATATAGGACGATCAAGCGGACTGTCCAGCAGGGCGGGGCACTCGGCTATTATGGGGAGGAGATAAACGCGCTCCTCCACAGGATGAGGTGATGAGAGATGCCGGTAAACAAACGTTCAAAATACCGCGGATCGCGGACATGCGGCGGGGGTACCCATAAAAACCGGCGTGGAGCTGGTAACCGGGGCGGAAGGGGCCGGGCCGGTCACCGTGATCACCGGTTCTCCCATTACCTCCTGTATGGTGAAATCCATAACGGGAAAAATGGATTCTATAACCAGACCGCCAGGGTTATGAGAGTGATCTCGGTTGGTGAGATCGATCAGATGGCACCCTCCCTTCTTGCTGGGGGCAAAGCCATCCAGGAGGGGGATACAATCACCATTCAGGCAGATCAAATCGGTATCGATAAGATACTTGGAAGCGGAAAAGTCACTTTGAAGATGATCATCACGGCGAGAGCATTCTCCGCTCAGGCAAAGAGCAAGATCGAGGCAATGGGTGGTCAGGCCCTGGTCATCTGACCAATTTTTAGGGTGTAAGAATGGGAACACTGTTGGATCGCATGGAACCACTGCTCGCTGCAATGCCGGCAGTCAGAAGCCCGGAAGGTCATGTCCATTTCAAGAACAAGCTGTTATGGACCGCTGGCATCCTCATCCTGTATTTTGTGATGACCAATATCCCGCTCTGGGGACTTGATCCAAATTCCCAGGATCTCTTCGAGTATTACCGGGCTCTCCTCGCAGGTTCGAGCGGCTCCTTAGTCCAGCTCGGTATTGGTCCGATCGTTACGGCATCCATTGTCCTCCAGCTCCTGAAGGGTGCAGATATCCTTCATATCGATACCTCTGAGGTTCGCGGGCAGGTCCTCTACATGGGCCTCCAGAAGCTCCTGATCTTTGTGATGATCATTATCGAGGCACTCCCGAACCTTATTGGAGGATTTCTCCTGCCGGATCCTGTCATAGCAGATATGTTCTTTGGCGGGAGCCTCACAGCAGTCTCGTTCATCATCTTCATCCAGATATGCATAGGCGGGGTGCTGATCATGTTCATGGATGAAGTGGTCACCAAGTGGGGTATCGGTTCAGGTGTGGGTCTCTTCATCATCGCGGGTATATCCCAGGCCATAATCAATGGGCTAATCAGCTGGATACCGGTGACAGACCAGTATGCAGTGGGATTCTTCCCGAGGCTCGTTCAGGTTATTATGGATGGGGCAGATTTTCTGCAATACATGGGTCCGGAGCTGCTCGCGTTCATCACCACGATCGCCATCTTCCTCATAGTCACCTACGTTGAATCCACCAGGATCGAGATTCCGCTCGCCCATGCTCAGGTCAGGGGTGCAAGGGCCCGCTTCCCGGTAAAGCTGATCTATGCCAGTGTATTGCCCATGATCCTCGTGAGGGTGCTCCAGGCCAATATCCAGATGATAGGGCTGTTCCTCTACAATATAGGGATCACGATATTTGGTACATACCAGGGTGCACAGGCTGTAAGTGGTCTGATGTACTACCTCGCACCCATCAACGGCCCGAGTGACTGGATGTGGTGGAATCCTACATATGGCATCACCAATGCGCCCTGGGAGATCCTGATCCGTCTCAGTATTGACATCACCTTTATGGTCGTTGGAGGGGCCATCTTTGCCCTGTTCTGGATCAAGACTGCGGGGCTTGACTCAAAAGATGTGGCACGGCAGATCCAGCTCTCTGGGATGTCTATCCCTGGATACCGGAGAAATCCCCAGGTCCTTGAAAAGTATCTCGACCGGTACATCCCCAGGGTGACGGTGATAGGAGGGGTATTTATCGGGGTGCTGTCGGTCTTCGCAAACCTGTTTGGTGTGATCGGGTCGGTGAGTGGAACGGGTCTTCTCCTTACGGTGAGTATCACGTACCGGCTCTACGAGGAGATCGCAAGCCAGCAGATCATGGAGATGTATCCGTTCATGCGGACATTCTTTGGAAAGGAGTAAGGATGAAAGGGAGGAGTGTAATCGTTACGGGTGTTCCAGGCGTTGGGAAGACCACGGTTGTGACAGGGGCCTTGCAGATCCTGGATCAGGAGGGAATAATCTATAAGACCCTCAATTTCGGGACCTACATGTTCGAAGTCGCCCAGAAAGAAGGTATCGTGAAAGACCGGGATGAGATGCGCAGGCTCGATAAAGATGTTCAGAAGCGCCTCCAGAAACTTGCTGCCCAGGCGATGGCAAAAGAGGAGGGCAACGTCCTGATTGATACTCATGCCTCGGTAAAGACCCCCAAGGGATATCTTTCAGGGCTCCCGGAATGGGTGCTTCGTGAGCTGATGCCAGACACCATCATTCTCGTTGAGACCAACGAGGATCAAATCCTCCTCCGGAGGCTGACCGATGAGACACGGACCCGGGACCTCGAAGGATCCTACAGTATCGGTGAGCACCAGCAGTTCAACAGGTCCATTGCCGCAGCATATTCGATGATGACCGGCTGCACCATCAGGTACATCACGAACGCTGACAACCTCCTGGAAAAAGCTGTGGAAGACATGGCAACGGTTCTCAGGTGATGGGGAGTGGCAAAGAGGAGTTATGGAGGGATCATCGCCCTTGTCGTGGCGATGGTGCTTATCTTCTCCTACAGTATCCCCTGGGTCAGGGATACCGTTGGCAGCGCGATTGATGTACCATTCGGCCCTCTTGCAGCGATTCTTCCTTTTTACATCTTTATTGTGGTCCTGTCCACCCTGACCGCAATCTACTCCTCAATCGTCCAGAAGTATACCATTGATTATGAAAAGATGCAGGATACCCAGGAACGGATGAAAGCCTTCCAGAAGGAATACCGGGAGGCGCAGCTCTCTGGCGATGATAAGAGGGTAAAGAAACTTGATGCCAAGCGGGACAAGATGATGAAGGATCAGCTGGAGATGTCCCAGCAGCAGTTCAAGCCGATGGCGTACATTCTCATTTTGTCGGTTCCCATCTTCTTCTGGCTCCTTTACCGCCTGAATAATTTTCAGGATAGTATTGGAATCACCATGCCGTTCTTTGGCCCTCACCTCCTCTCGGATTTCGTCCTTGGCCCAATCCCTGCGTGGATTCTCTGGTACATGATCTGCTCCCTTACCATCAGCCAGGTGGTAAGAAAAGCCCTCAATATCGGGGGCATCTAATGCGGATCACAGTGAGTGGTCTTCCCGGGAGCGGGACCACTTCACTGGCACGATACATTGCAGACAGCCTTCAAATGGACCTTATCTCAGCGGGTGAGGTGTTCCGGCAGATGGCACGGGAGCATGGGATGGAGCTGGCTGAATTTGGAAGGCTGGCTGAGTCAGATCCTTCGTTTGACCATCGTATCGATGACCGGCAGAAGGAGATTGCTCTTGCTCATGACACCATTATCGTGGAAGGTCGCCTTTCTGGATGGTTCGTTTCGGAAGCAGATCTGAAAATCTGGCTCTATGCTTCGCTTGAATGCAGGGTTAACCGCATCCAGGCCAGGGATTTTATCGGAAATCCAGAAGATGCAGCTCAATTGACGCGTGAAAGGGAGTCCTCTGAAGCAGGCCGGTACAAGACGTATTACGGAATAGACATCGCTGACCTTGCACCGTATCACCTTGTGCTGAACTCTGAACGGTTCAGTGTTGAGGAGCTTGGGGATATTGTCTGCTCCGTACTGGAAATTGTAAGAAAACGGGGCTGACGTTTTCAGATTACCTCCCCTTTACAGAACTGTCACGCTTGAGGGATTCGCGCCACGGGAAAAGACCTAATTGTTAACACCTGGACAATGAATATGGTTTTGAGCCGGAGTCGGGCATGATAAGGATGGAATCTGGAATTTCTGTATATATCGTGAAAGAATGGGAGAGTGATGCCTTGGTGGATCTCTATAGAGCCGGAGGATGGTGGATGCAGGACCATGATCCTGCTCACCTGCCGGATCTGGTCAGGTCAAGTTTAGCTTTTGCTGTAGCAGTGGATGATGAGACGGGAAGATCGGTAGGGATGGGCAGGGTCATATCGGACGGGATTGCTGATGGATATATTCAGGACCTTGTGGTCATTCCCGAATTCCGCGGAAAAGGTGTGGGACGAAAAATTCTCCGGACTCTGCTTGCGGCCTGCTATGAACGGCACATAACCTGGATTGGCCTGATAGCTGAGCCTGGTACCGAAGATTTCTATGCTTCAGTCGGTTTCTCACGGATGAAAGATCACATCCCGATGCGATATCGCGGGAGACTGTGATCACAATGCTGTCCGGATCTGATTTCTCGCCAGTGAGATTGGAGGACAGGCCACGCTTTGTCTCCCATTACCATACGTACCCGCAGGTACATTCTGACAACACATTTACCAACATGATCTGCTGGAACTCATACGCCCATTACCGGTATGCCGATCTGAAAGAGAACATCCTTATTTCAAGCACCATTGAGGGGAAGACCTCCTTTCGTCCACCTATCGGTCCAAGGGACCCGGAGATCCTTGCTGATCTTCTGGAGTTATGTGTGCAGAAAGGAGACGAGACTCCTCTCTCACTTGTCGATGAGGCACAGAGGGCTTGGATCCTTTCAGAATACCCCGATTTACTCCTGTACCAGGACCGTAACTACTTTGAGTATGTCTATCGAACGGAAGATCTTGCGACCCTGCCTGGAAAGAATTACCTATCGATCCGGCGTCACTTGAACAGATTCCGGAACAACTGTAAACCTGTTCTTGAGCCGCTTGATTCACAGAACCATGATGAAGTAACTGCCTTTCTCATCGAATGGTGCGAATGGAAAAATTGTGACGGGGAACCATTCTTGGCACATGAGAAAGAGGCGCTGCTTTGTGCACTTTCTCATATGGCGGAGCTCGGCCTTTCGGGTCTCATGATCAGGGTCGTGGGAAAAGTAGGTGCCATCTCTCTCTTTGAACCCCTGAACGAAGAGACGCTGGTAGTCCATTTTGAAAAAGGATTGCCGGACTGTGAGGGAATATACAAGGCTATCAATGCAGAAACCGCATACTATGCAAAAGAGAGGTTTCCCTTCATCAACCGTGAGAGTGATATGGGAGTTCCCGGACTCCGTGAAGCGAAGAAGCGGTATCACCCCCACCATATGGTTGAGGTCTGGTATGCTTCACGGGATGATATTGAGCAGGTTCTTTAAACCCTTACTGCTCCCGTCCTTGTTTTAAAGGCCTTGAAACCCTTAGTGAGCTCTCTTATATTTTACTGCGGTTGTTTGATCGGTTCTCAAAAATCACATGATTCCCTCGTTGAAACAGGCATACAGAATGAAAATGCCGAAGGCATTTTCGTATAAACCGCCGATGACCGAGATGCGATCGAGTATAAAATTGCCCCCTCGCTGTTTTGTGTGGGGAGATTTGATTGAGTTTGTCATTAGCATACAAATTCAGTCATTGAACCGCCGCCGGGGCGCCCTTCGGGAGCGGCGGGGGTCATCGTATGTGGGGGTGTGGGGGCGAACAGCCCCCATAAAAAGTGTCCGGTACATCAATCCTACCCACACCAGATAGCGAAGAGCCATAAAATTTGAAAATCACGAAGTGATATTCATTCGAAAAAGGGAATCCACGATTACCGGACATTGAGTGAGAATGAGTAAATCGTCCCGTAATCCTGGAGCAGGCCGATGATTCCATCTGCAACGATGCTCACCGCAATTGCGGCGACAAGCATGCCCAGTATCTTTGCGAGGATTTCTGTCACGGTATTTCCAAGGAGTTTCTGTATCTGGAGGGAAAACCGGAGCACAATCCAGGTGGCAGCAAGGACGAGCGCAATAGCAATTGCCGTTATCATCATACCGTTTCCTTCCGAGAGGAGTAGTACCGTTGTGATCGTCCCGGGACCACACAGGAGGGGCGTGCCGATGATCACCCCTGCTGCAGTGGGGGTATGTTCCTTGGTCTTTCCGATATCTATCCCTAGTGCCATCTGGAGACCAAGCAGGAAGAGAAGGATACCTCCGGCGACCTGGAAACTGGAGAGCGTGATACCAAGGGTATCAAAGATAAAAAAGTTGAAGAAAAGGAAAAGGTACATCAAAAATCCTGCCACCGCAACGGCAATCAGCGCCTGACGGTTGATTTCAGAAGAACTCTGCCCCTTGGTCATGGAAGTGAATATCGGGACCGATAGCAGCGGATCGAGGATGACAAAAAGGGCTGAAAATGAATAAACAAGGGCCCCTGGAATATCTGTCATATCTCATCATTATACGCTTTATTTCAGAATAAAGGGATGGGTAACAGGCCGTTTAACAGTCTGCAGGCAAAGCAGCCCTGAAAGGAGAATAGATCATTGCAACGATATCTGAATGGAAAAACAAATCTCTCCTGATAAGAGTGCTCCGGGTATGACCGCTCCTGATAGATAGGGGGGTTGATGCCAGATTCTGGGGGTGTCCGGCAAAACGAAGAAACCAGGGGGCATATCCGAGAGCAATATATAATCAGCATGATGGAATAAAAACTTTCACCCTTTCTTTCCATGGAGCCTGTCTGAATCTCCGAATTGACAAAATATCTGCTGGTTCTACCTTCTTCTGTCCACCAGCCTCTTTGGCCTTCCTTTGATCCTGGATAGTTCGAGCCCTCCAGGTTCTGCAAAGGAGAATACCAGAGAGAAGGTGTCTCCGGAAAGGTGCGAAAGGCCTGTTTTGTAGCGGTAAAAAGATCTTTTAAAATTCTCCATCACGAGTGCTTTTTCAGAAACAGTGATGTCGTTGTTTGTTTCGATACTGACCCGGAGGACGGTATCGGAGGTCTCTTCACCCTCATAGACGAACGCCTCGTATTCTCCTGTCAGGTATTCCATATTCTCTCTCTGGAAGACCCCGCGTTCGATATCGACCCTGTTTACCGGTGTCCCGAGTATCCACACGGTCTCTGCCTCCCGCTGGGGATTCATGATCTTCATATGTGTCCTGCCACAGGGACAGGGATCACGGGTAGTGACGATGGTGGTATCTTCAGTATCATAATTGATCAGGAGTGTCCCTGCCCGACCGCCCACGGGAAGGAGCGTGGTCAGGACGGCTCTTCCGCATTCCCCGTCATCAACAAAATCACCGAGAG
>JAJRBU010000272.1 GCA_028679315.1 Methanoregulaceae archaeon | reverse complement strand
CTGCCATCACCTTAGCCACTTTTTCAGTATTCTTGTGGTGAATTGAGACAGAGATAATCAATGTCTTCATTGTGACCACCCTTCCTTGGAAGAGGATAGGTTGCTCGGAGTTTTATACCCTCTTTCTATTCAGCAATACTCTTTGCAATTTTGGCAAAAAGTACGAACGTGAAGATGTATCAAATCGCACATTGAACTCCCTCTCAACAAATGGTATTAAAAAAGATGGTATACTCAACAGAAGATTATGTTTATCGATGGAAATAAAAAAACTCTCAATTTCAACGCAGAATTGCTACATTATCCCCACTTTAGAGTGATGATTTGCTTTCCCGGATATCAGTTCAATGAAAAGAATGGATAGAAGAAGTGGTCCAATAATCAGGAAAATCCTACATATATTTGGACTTTAACTTGTTCGTAATGCTAATTTCCCTATATTTCTCATTCTGAGCTCGTTCAGCGCACCGCTTGACAGCCTGATCTTTGAGTCTTGCAAGAGCGGCAGTATAGTCAACCATTCTGATCAATACCCCCTTTATGGGGGGATAAGCTTTTCCCAAAACCATCTGATACCATACCAACTCTGTTCGTGCAACTGTCGTGCAACTATCAGGCCGCAGGGACGGAGAATTCGAGAAACAGGGCATATCCTTTGCCGATGTTCCGCGTCACGTGCCCTTTGCCCGAGATATCCTCCAGCAGCACGAGATCCCCTGGTAAAAACCGCCTCACCGTCCCATCGGTCGTCTCCATCTCCACTGCACCGACATGAGGGCCGGGAACTGCGGTGTGGGATCGGGCAATTATGAAGGAGCAATTTCTGCTTATGACAAGGCAATCCTCGAGAATAGCAAGGATGATACCGCATGGTATGCGATGGGATGTGCGTATCGGGCGTCAGGAAATCCCTATGAGTCCATTGAAGCCTGTGATGAGGCCATTCAAATACTGATGAGGAGGGGCGAGGGATAGACAGGAATTGGCAGGAAAGGGGAAAATATTAGGATAGTAGAGGAGCAAGGGGAGGAACCAGATCTTCAAAGTCCACAGGTTAGACCCTGAGCGAGCTACGAAATCCCCTGTCGCGATAGTACGAGGGCGCACTGTTGTGATAGAGAAAGACGGCGCCGTAGCGGCGATGAGCAAAGAGGGCTCCGCCGAGTTTTCGAATATCAGAAGGTGTTTTCACCCAGCTCGACGTTTTCGTATCGAAATTTCCCAGTTCCTGCAGCGCTCGATAGTGTTCTTCCGTTAACAGATCAATGCCCATGGCAGCTGCCATATCAATCGCGTTATTGTCTGGTTTGAATGTCTTCCTTGCCTCCTGCCCTTCGCGGTCGTAACACACATTTCTGCGGCCTTTCGGACTTTCCGCTGCACAATCATAAAAAATATATTCGCCGGTTTTTGTATCATGACCAACAACATCTGGTTCGCCTCCGGTCCGTTCCATCTCATTGAGTGACCACAGTTTTTCAGGAGTCGCTTCGAGCTTTGCTTGTATTTTAGTCCAGAGAAGACCTTTATGGTGGTTCATGTTGTTCTCAAAACGGGCTTTCAATACGCTGAGGAGTGCTTCACGTTGTTCTGGTGACAACTCTTTTGTGAGCTCGGGCATGATCTAGTATTCATACCGGTTTTTAAAAGGATCGGGGCAGGGTGACGGGTATCCCGTTGTACTCGCCATTGGTACCAGTACTTCTCTCATTTTCAAGCAGGCGTACTCTGTGCTGAATCGGGAAAACGGCCAAAAATCGAAAGATCCATAAAGGTTGCAGGTGTCCCCTCATGCCTTTTTACCCAAAGGAAGGATGGTGAAAGGAATTCCGTCCTGCGGGACCCGGTTGAGAGAACGGATGGGAGAACGAAGGCGAATAAAAGGAGAGATGAGGGGAGGTTTTAGGATTGAATTTTGTTTGTGGTCGTCTCGGCACAGCTACACTTGTTCTCCTTGTACCGGCCTGTTTTGAGTTATTCTGATCGAATGAGAGAAGTACTGGGTCTTGATCACCAGATGGCGATGAAGGAACCGTCAAATTCGCAGAATGAAAAGGCCTATGGCGGTAATCGTCCGGTTAAGGTATGGAGGTCTAATAATTGGTCACAATGATCTCGTTTATTTTTCCTCTCTTCGTTCCATCGCGGTTAATGTACCGTTTTGCCGGGACCCGTGCGATCCGATAGTCCGAATAGAGGGAATCGAAGAAATTATCATCCGGACTGATGTTTCTCGGATCAGAGTTGCTAAGCATCAGTTTTGCCCCAGTGGCATCACATTTTGTAAAGAACTGGGCAAGTCGTCGCTGCTCATCATCGCTGAAACCGTCTTTTGCATACCCGGTGAACGATGAAGTCTGATTGAGAGGCCGGTAGGGGGGATCGAAATAGGCAAAAGAACTACCGGAAATATAGGGACCAGCTGCGGTGAAATCTCCATGATGAATCTTGGTATTCCGGAGAATATCCGAATCAGCTCGTAACAACGTGGCGTTCAGAATGGGTGGGTTCTTGTATCTGCCATACGGGACATTGAACTCCCCTCGTGCATTCACACGGAAGAGCCCATTGAAACAGGTCCTGTTCAGGAACATCAACTGTGCTGCCCTTTTTGTCCATTCTCTCCCGAACCGGTTGAAATTGATATCACCCTTCGTCTGGTTGAATTCATTCCTCATATGATAGTAATATTCTTTCCGTACAGGAGCGTCCCGTGATAGAAATTCCTCTGCGATCTCGTCAAGGTGGTGAATCAGCGATTCGACATCGTCCCTTACCACGGTATAGGCGAGAATTAATTCCTCGTTGATATCAAAAATGTGACAGGTTTTGAAATCGAACATCCCGTTCAGAGAGAAATACACCGCCCCCCCTCCCACAAACGGCTCGACGAAGACCGGTACTTCGCCTTCTTTTACCTGGAGGGGAATTCGTTTCCTCACCTCGTCAAGTAACTGGGTCTTGCCACCAGCCCATTTCAAAAACGGTTTTGCGGGGGATGTGACCATTCGGATCTCACTTGAGGTACCTATAGTTGTTCAGAGATATGAAGAAGGAGATATTAGTTGTAAGGATGCGTAAGGAAATCCCTTCGAGTCCGTTGAAGCCTGGGATGCGGCAATTAAAATGGTAAGGAGGAAAAGAAGCGATGAATAGTCAGGAATTGCTGGAAGAATTGTTTCAATCTTCAATCGTGGATCGGATCTCAAGATAGTGAGTCCACAACTGAACTTCGTATGTTAAGGTGGCAAGGAGGGCTCTCATATTCTTGTTTCACTTTTTTCCCATCATGACGAGGATGCACAGAAAGAGGATAACACATTTTTCTGAACGCTTTCTCAATTTTGAAATTTTTACGTGGAAATATGAGGAATGTTCATTGGTGTTCAAACAAGAATGCTCCCTCGAGTACGATCAATTTTACGGTTTCTTGTTTATTTCTGCATTTTAGCCGATTTTAAGATTTACTTTTAGCCAGGGAGAGTAATTAGCACGTAGTCCTGGATATTGGTGCTGATATGGGGTTAGAAATGTTTGAATATCAAAAGGGGTTATGTAGTTGAGTGAAAAAAAATCCCGGAATAACTGATGGTTGGGAGGGAGATAAAAGATATAATAGAATACCCACTATAAAAGAACATGAACTAAAAATCCGCATCCTAATGCTCGGATGTCTTGGTTTTCTCCTAAGCATTAAAAGTGACCGTCGTTTTCCCTTTCCAGAAACCATTCCTGAGCCTATTTTCCAGCTGCTCCTTCTCCCTTTGACAATCCTTTTTTTTATTGCATTCATCTGCTTTCTGAAACCGAGAATTATTTCCCGTTTCTTTCCATATCTGAACCGCATATCTAGCTTAAGGCTAGCAATTGCTACATCCTTGATCTTTCTGGGAGCGATATTGGTACTCCTTGTTATTCAGGACATTCAATATGAAATGTTTGAGTATTCCCTTATCTATCCGATTACTTTTTTGACTTTTGCAATGGCAGGTATTATTTTTGGATATATTTTTATTCGTGACTATTCATCTAATCGCTTTTTTTTTTACGGCTCTTATCGCTTATATTGGTATATACTTGATCAGTATTGTCTCCTTCCCACTCCATCCAGCACGGTCAGATATGCTCCCTCTTATCGTTTCCGGGTGCCGATCATTTCTATCAGGGATTACCCCTTATGGATACCATGACATTCCTCATCACCTAGTTTTTACATATCTTCCTGGGATGTGGCTCCCCTACCTTCCTGCCGTTGCCCTCGGTGCTGATCCAAGACTCATCAATCTTCTTTGTGTCATTTTTGCGGTAATTATTATTATCTTGACTTCCCAAGAAGGGAGAGTTAGTGCAATTTTATTACTCCCAGTTTTCTTACTAACACCTTACCTTGCGTATCGCCATGAGATCTACCTGGGTGTAGTCATCCTAGTCCTTTCTGTAGTGTTTGCCCTTTTTCAGCGAAAGCAGTGGTTGGCTTGCGGAGCATTTTTTGGTTATGCAATCGCCACCTACCAATTCAGCTGGGTAATCTTCCCTTTTTTCGTCATATCCATATTCAAGAAGTCAGGTATTATCAAGGCCCTTTCGTCTATGGTAGTTGGAATAGGGGTTTCTCTTATGATAATTCTCCCCTTTTTCCTGTCATCACCCGATATGTTCCTCGAGGGAGTATACGGTCATTGGAATTATTTTTATGTTTCAAACATTAACATTGCATATTTTCTCTCTTTTCTTCTACCTTGGAATTTTCTCATCGTTATTCAAGGAATTATTCTGCTTATTGTTC
The DNA here is from genome assembly GCA_028679315.1 of Methanoregulaceae archaeon. GTDB lineage: Archaea > Halobacteriota > Methanomicrobia > Methanomicrobiales > Methanospirillaceae > UBA9949. The sequence goes on along the minus strand of JAJRBU010000272.1, from coordinate 8,507 downwards.
TGACCATCGCCATTAAAACTATGGATCCAGATGATATGTGGGGATGGATGGCAGGAGCGCTTCTCCTGTTTATTGCCCTGAACAGGAATATTGAATCATATTTTTACCTCTTAGTCTTGTTTCTCCTCCTGTTGCATGGCATAGCCGTATCAGGCTATCAGCCAGTATCAAAAGAAAAAGTTGATTCTCTTGGTGAATCCGGGCAGTATGAAGGTAATTTTCTAATGATATGTCAGTAATTTTTTTTATTTTTTCACAGCCGTAACATACTCCCTTACTCACTAGCTTAGGATTCCATGCTACCCAGTCATGCTTACCCACTCTAGCGTAGGGTTCCATGTTACACCGGAAATCTCGTACACTGCGAGCTCAGTCGTGACATGATACCCCCACGCACTACCCATATGGTCACAGTATTCCCAAACATCCCCCGTCCTATCCTTGCCTCCTACCACTATGGCGTGAATCTTTACCAACGCGCCATCCGGCACGCCAAGATCGATTAACCAATCAACCCTGTCTGACCCACCCTTTGCTATTCCTGATGAGGGTTCAGTCTCCTTCCAGGTGACACCAGCGTCTGTGCTATAATAACACGCTAACTTGGCGACAAACCAGCCTGTATTTTCTAACTTAAAGCCAGTTAGTGGCGCGTAGTAGGAGCCGACTACTTCTGGAACGGCGTCCGCCTCCCACGTCCCTGCGATGTGCAGGTTGCCTGATGGGGTGGCCTTCCCTGTAGCGAAAATGACGTAGTCATCACTACCCGCCGCCCTGGCCTTCAACTCGATCATTGCCGAGGGCGTAAAGCCCTGTCCGTTAAAGACGAACGTGTGTTTGTCGACGTCAATCATTAGCTTGCCCTTGCCGTGCGTATCGCTCGCCGCAACGTCATAGAAGTAGACCGACGAATTGCCTGCCTGACTCGGGTTCTCGTCCTCATAGGCAGCGACGGCGCCTGACCCGAGGGTCGACATGAGCAGCAGGGCAAGCACCGTGATAACTAATACTCGTTTCATGGGTATCGTCTCCTGGTTTCGGTATATCCCAGAGGCAGCGAGGCTCTCTCGCTAAAGCGAACCGAAACACGGAACTATTCGATCAAGAGTAATAAAGGTTGGTGTCTCTGGTGCCATTCTTCAGAGGGCATTCTTTACCACGTATCGGCACCGGGCTTTTTTCTCTGAAAGTTCAAAGGAATGCGGCACGGGTTATCACTACGAACCTCCCGCTCTAATTTATGGTCCTTCGTGCGAAGGGTCAAGGGAGGAGGTTCAAAAAAATTATCATCAATCCTGGTTCCTCTTCTTCTTACCTCTTATCCAAAAGGAGGACAATAGCAGAGAAGGAGGACCGATACAATGAGACAATTTCTTTCTTTTTTTCTGGTAGTCGCCGCTGTTATTATGGGAATATCGGCTGCGGAAACCACAAAGGAGTTCCTTGCGTGGATTTTACCTCTGTTGATATCCTGGGCACAGATGCCTGATATCAGTGCCCTCATCAACAAGGTTTCTGTGAAGGGAAACGGCCTCATCTGACGGCCGCGCTTTCCTCAAATACAGCAAAATCCTTTTTTTGTATATAATCGACATTCTCAATCACTTTCGGATACTTGTATTGGCATTGAGCAGGAGTGGTAAGAATGACTCTGGGGAAAAAAGGGGTGAATGTGCCGGGGTGGGATCTCATGACAAGAGATAATTATCCCCCTTCAGATATGCACCATGGGGAACTACGATGAAACCCATGTCAATTGCAGGGAGCCTGTTCATTCTCTCAATGCTTCTCTTGTCCGGGTGTACGGGAAATCAGGTGATTCCTCCTCCTGGACAGGAATCAGTGCCAGCGGAAGGATCGACCATTGCTCTCCCCTCTCCCCGGATACAGAGCCAGACCTCGGTGGAAGCCGCCCTGCTCACCCGCCGATCGGTGCGGACTTACAGCGATGATCCGCTCACGCTCAGTGAAGCCGGCCAACTGCTGTGGGCCGCCCAGGGAATAACAGACCCGAACGGGTTACGGACAGCACCCTCGGCCGGTGCCCTCTACCCCCTTGAGCTGTACCTTGTCGTGAAGAGTGTGGACGGTCTTTCCCCGGGAATATATCACTATCTTCCCACCGATCATCAGCTCCGCCTTTTATCCGAAGGTGAGGTATCGGATCAACTGAGTAGCGCTGCTCTCCGGCAGTCTGCGGTGAAGAACGCACCAGCGGTGATTGTTTTCTCCGCTGTTCCTGAACGCACAACGGCCAGGTACGGTGAACGGGGGATGCAGTATGTCTTCATGGAGGCGGGGCATGCTGCCCAGAATGTCTGCCTCCAGGCAGTTGCCCTCGATCTCTGTACGGTGACAATCGGTGCATTTGATGAGGATGAGGTCCGAAAAACTCTGAACCTGCCGGAACGTGAAATTCCACTCTACCTACTTCCGGTCGGACGGCCTCTGTAGGGACGCATCCCCTGCAGGAGCACCCCTCGGGAACCTCGATGAACCTCATCAAGAGGATCCTCCTCCCCTTCGGCAACGATCAGGACCAAAACCGTCGGAGAGATTGATGACAAATCCTGTGACACCCAGTGCAGGGAGTGAAAGTGGGACCATGGAATCGAGCATGAACATTCTTCGATCACCCCAGTCGCTGTAGTGTCCTGAGAGAGAGTACTCCCCCACGAAAACTACGGAGCATTTATGATTCTTGAAAATATCTCATGAACAATGAATAAAATAGTAGCATTCGTTCTTCTCCTGTGTCTTGTTGGAGTACTTGTTATACCTGCAGCATCCGCACCAGTGAAATCAACCATCAGTTCGCCATCTGATTCTGCCCAGCCGTTGAAGACCACCGTGCCGGACTCACCGGGCGCCAGCGACGAGGACCACGGCCGGGCTGCGTCCTTTCGGGCAACCCTGGAGGCAAACGGATTTACTGTCACCAGCGGCCAGATGACACCCGTCAATCCGATCGTCGATCTGCTGGACTCCGGGCTCGGTGATTCGGCCAACGGCAACAACGCAGGCCAAACCTATAAAGTGCTGATGGTCCCGATCTCCCCTTTCAGCGAGGAACATCCTTTCGAGAAGGGGCTCACGATCTTTCGGCTCAGGCCTGACGAAGCGATTGTCTACCTGGGGCCGACACCGCCACTATGCGACTACTTCAGCTTCACGGTCTTCCTCTGGGTCAGGCACACGCATAGCCTCGTTCCCAAAGGGGACTGGATGTTCGCCGCGGTAAACGATCCGCTCAACAGCGCCCTGATCAAGACCCAGGGGAACGGCACCCCCTTCCGCAAACAGACGATCGTGATCTTCACGGCGGACAGGGGCGTCTATGAGCGCGTGGCGGCCCTGGCCCAGGAGGCCGGCTATCCCGAATCCATGATCAACCCGTATGTCATTCCTTCAGGGCTGCTGAATCTCGGCGTCTTTCCCACGACCCTGGATAGCGATTCGTTTAACATCCTGATGCGCACGGCCAACTTCGTCAGCAAGGCCGAGGGGGACCATTACCTCATTGATGACCACTATGCCAGGGTATGGCGGGTTACGCCCGAAGAGGCGCTGACGCTGGACCCGTTCCCCACGCCCGAGCAGCGAATCCGCAGATGGAAGAGCGAGAGCGAGCTCTATCCCGACCTGAACAACGGGCTGGATCGACTGGAAAACGCTATCCTCGCCCAGACGCCCCATGTCCGGTACGAATCCTATGAATCCATCCGCTGGTTTGCCGATTCAAGGGAGGTGCTGGAAGAGACTGACCCCGATTCGCCCCTCTACCACAAGTTCGTTGCCGGTGAAGCCTCCGACACGCCTTACCTGCGGACATCGCTTTCCGGCGAAGCAGCCAATTTCACGCTGGGGAACGATGATATGGTGGTGGTCTACGGGGTGAACCATGCGGCGACCGGCCTGGCTACCTATTCCAACTTCGGGGTGTACGGAGACTGGGTCACCAGTTCGTGCGAGGATAACCCGTGGCAGTACGTGTTCGGCTGCGGCGACCGCAGCTGGAACGGGGTGGCGAGCATGACCAACCACGATTTCACCGGGAGCGCAGAGGAATACATTCCCGGGGATCCGATGGCGCCCTACCTGTATGCGGTAAAGGTGCTGCGCCAGCCGCCAAACGACAAGCATGACAAGTACTTTGTCGTCGTGCCGGCCGCGACTTCGAAACATCCGTGTGCGAGCCCCGGCTATTGTCTGAACCTTACCGACCCGATCATCATCGGCTACCGGGCCTACCTCAATCCGGCCACGGGATCTGGTGCCGATTACGACGACATTATTCATGACCGGGCGATCTGGTTCAGGGTGCGGGAGTAGGAAGGGAACGCACAAAAAATTCCCTATCGATCCCATTGTCCGGTCAGGAAGGAACCACCCCCGAAACATTCAATGATGATGGTGATGATAGGGTGGTGCTGAGGGGGTAGTGCTCAATGGAGAGTGTCGAAGAGAAAGCGATTGCAATCGTCTCGAAAGCCGCGACCAAAGCCCACCGCGGTCAGACCAGGAAGGACGGGAAAACCCCCTTTATTGTCCACCTTGAACGGGTGGCGAAGTGTGTCACCCATTACGGGGGGAACCATATCGGCATCATTGCAGCATGGCTCCACGACGTGATTGAGGACCATGCCGAGGGTGCTGCGATCGTCCGCGAAACATTGGAAGAGACGTGTCTTCCCGAGAACAACCTGCATGAAATCTACGCCATCGTCCTGGCCCTTACCAAGAATCCTGCAATTCCCGGGAAACGGGAGCGGTTTGCCGATACGCTCGACCGGATTCTCCAGGCTCCCGGCCAGGCAATCCTTGTCAAGCTCTGTGACCGGATGGATAACCTCATCGATGCCCGCGATCAGGGGCAGCAGTTCTTATCCGAATACCTGGACCTGACCGATCAACTGATTGCTACCCTATCTGATGGTGCCATTCGTCACGGGTATACTGAAGCACTCGAACAACTGAAGGTCGTGCGAGAGGATGTGGGATTTTTTTACGAGGCAAAATTCTTTTAATCCATGGTATGGGGAGGGGGAAGAGGAGTGGGGTTCTGGCCCAAAACGGGAGAGACATTCCGGCTACCATTGGCAAGGTTATGGACCCCATGGTTCATTTCTGAACCAACAGAACTTGTAACAGGGAAGGATCCCCGCAGATACCAGAAACTCCCACCAGAACGTGGTAAAAGAGCGGTCGTATTGATCAGATCCCCTTGACCACCAAGAGCGTGATGTCATCAAACTGGGGCATATCCCCGGAGAACTCTTCGACCGCCACCAGGATCCGGTCAAGGATCTCCTCTGCAGAGAGCCGGGCGTTCTCCTTTAGGATCGTGTTGAGACGATCCTCTCCGAAGAGCTCTTCCTTTGCATTGATCGCCTCTGTTACCCCATCAGTATACATGACGATGACATCTCCCGAACCGATCGAGAGTGTCCGGGAAGAATACTCTCTGTTCTGCATTGCACCGAGCACGATGCCGGTGGGCAGGAGTTCCTCGAGAGTTTCGTCCCCGCTCCGGAATACCACGGGGGGGTTGTGGCCGGCATTGACATAGGAAAGGGTCCGATCGTTCTCGCTCAGCGCTCCGAAAAAGAGCGTGACAAACATACCGGACTTTGCATCCTCGGTGATGATATTGTTGGAATCGTAGATAGCTTTTGCCGGGTCCCGGTGCCAGAGTGCATTCACACGGACCACAATACGGCATAATGCCATAAAGAGGGCGGCTGGAACGCCTTTTCCGGATACATCAGCAATGAGGAGCCCGAGTGTCCCTCTCTCAAGGGTGATGATCTCAAAGGGGATCACATCAAAGAAATCGCCGCCGACTTCTTTTGCCATGACCGTACGGGCAGCGATATCGAATCCCGTGATCTGAGGGATCGTCTCTGGCATGAAGCTCTTCTGGAGCTCTGCGGCAATCTGGAGCTCGGCATCCGAACGTGCAAGCCGCGCTTCCATCTCCCGGCGCTCGGTGATATCCCGGATCGTCTCGATAGCCCCGGAGATCGTTCCCTCGGCATCATACAGCGGGCTTGCCTTCGCCCAGAAGTACCTGCCCGATGTGCCCCTCAGGTTGGATATGAAGGTGTCAACAAAGAGCGTATCCCCTACCCGCTGCACGTGGGTATACAAGTGCTCCAGATCAGCCGCCGGCAGAAGGATGAGGTCTGCCAGCATGGGTCTTCGTTCACGGTAAAAAGGGAGGGCATATTCATAGTTGCCCTTCCCGAGCATCGCCTTGGCAGGGATTCCTGTCAGTGCTTCCATCTCCCTGTTCCACGTGATGACCACTCCGTTCTGGTCGATCGCAAACGTGGCATCCGGCAGGAAACTGATGATGTCGGCAAGACTCCGGCGGGACCGTAGGATCTCCTGCTCATCGCGTTTCCGGTCGGTGATATCCCGGACCGTCTCGATTGCTCCAATGATGGTTCCGTTTGTATCATACAGCGGGCTTGCCTTCGCCCAGAGATAGATCCCGCCCGGCCGGAAATCGGGAATGAAGATATCGACCACGAGCGTGTCACCATTCCGTTCCACGATATCATACAGTCGCTCGATCTCTGCCTCAGGCATGAAGACCAGGTCTATCAGGATCGGTCTTCGCTTCTTGTAGAACGGGAGGGCATATTCGTAGTTGCCCCTCCCCAGCATCGACTCTGCAGGTACCCCGGTCAGCGCCTCCATCGCCCGGTTCCATGCAATTACGCTTCCTTCCCGGTCGATGACCAGCGTGGCATCCGGGAGAAAGTCAATAACGGCATCGTGAAATAGCGTGTTTCGGGATTCCATGCTCCTGCACCTGTACAAAGGAATATGACCCATCGGGTATCAAGGTTCTTTCTTAAGGGTCAAGCTCCCTCTGTCCCAGCTCGGGAGGGTAGATCGATACTATCATCATGACCGATATATTTTGTTGCACTGTTGAAGTTAAAAAGAAGCCGTAAAAGGCGTTTATGATCGAGACGCAGAAATTAATTGACGCCGATAGCCAGAAAGGGTTCACATTTCATGCTATGTATGGGACTCCCTGTTCACTTCTCCATGAATGCACAGTTCGCGACATGATCGCCCCATTTTCCCCGGATGGGAACCGCCCGGAGTGCAAGGATCGTAAAGTGAGGACAAAACAGGTCCCGCAGTTCCTCTTCCGACGAGAAGTAGAGCACCGTCCCGATCTGCGTCGTCCGGTATTTCCCGGAACCGCCAAACTGGGAGTCGTTTTCATGGAAACAGATTGAGAGATACCTGGCGCCGGGCCGAAGCAGCCGGGCGACATTGGCAACGTACCGGGGGCGATCATCCGGGTAAATATGGTGGAGGAGCTCCCAGTCAAACGAAAAGTCAAAGGGACCCTTCACTTCCGGAAGGTCGCCCAGCACGTCGGCAACGAGGAACGTGCACTGGACCCCCTGGCTCCTGGCATTTTCCTGGGCAAGCTCTATCGCCGAAGGGGAGATATCGATGCCGGTGACATCGAAGCCCTGCTGTGCAAGCCAGACGGCATAATTGCCGGCACCACAGCCGAATTCGATCGTCCGGCAGGGGACGAGCCTTCTGTTCCGGACCAGCCGGACGAGGATATCTGGGGGCGTCTCGATGTTCCAGGGGATCTTCTCAGGAGGTATCTTCCGGTAAATGTCTTCCATTTCGACTGGCATGGTACGAACCCATTACCGCGAGTGTGGGGGCGAAGAAGGGAAAAAGTACTCCATCAACCATGATGGCTGGGCAGTTGTTCCGGGCATCCGCCCGAATGGGATGCCGTGCTGATGACCTACCGGGGCGATGGCGACCTCGACCTCCTGCTCCACTTCTCTATCCAGGATCTGGCAACCGTGCTCACTAGCTCGAGCACGGAGGTAACGCTGGAAGGAGAGACATTCGACGGGGTGCCGGTCGAAGGGACGGATTCTGTCCGAATCATAAAGAAAAGCCGCAGTTGAGTGAGTACATGTGCCGTATCTCTTTTTTTCGTCTGAACACCATGATCGTTCTTCCTTAGCGGAATGGTGGAACAACAAGAAACGGTGAGGTTGTGGTGAGATAGTTAAAACCCTTATCTCCTACCGTCACTAACGGTACATTCCAGGCATTACACAACGTAGGAAAAGGAGTGTGTGCAGTGGACATCCCCCGTATCTTCACCATAACCGAAAGTGCTCACCGCATCCATAACCCGTTCACCCCAGAACATCTCGCCACTCTCGGTGCAGCGTTGCGCCTGGAACCGGGGACTCGTGTGCTCGACCTCGGCAGCGGTTCGGGCGAGATGCTGTGCACCTGGGCACGCGATTACCGAATCAGCGGCACCGGGATCGACATGAGCCAGTTGTTCACCGAACAAGCGAAACTCCGCGCTGACGAATTGGGCGTCGCCGATCGGGTCGAGTTCATCCACGGAGACGCTGCCGGCTACGTCGCCGACGAAAAGGCCGGCGTGGCAGCCTGTGTCGGCGCCACCTGGATCGGTGGGGGAGTCGTCGGCA
>JAJRBU010000115.1 GCA_028679315.1 Methanoregulaceae archaeon | reverse complement strand
AGTCCTGGTAGCCGGACTTAGTGATGAGAAGCGAATATGTCCCTGGATTTACCTGGGTAAAAACGAGAGGGCTTCCCGCACTGGTCTGGCCTATGTAGACTCCGTTACTATAGACATTTGCGCCCGGGGGATTCGAAGTGATAGTCACCGTTGCATATGTTGGTTGCTGGTCAACGGTCAGGGTTGGATTGAGATAGGTGGTCAGCCCTGCCGATATGCTGACTGCTCCGTTCCAATCCTGGTATCCTGCCTTTGTCAGCCGCACTGAATGTGAACCGGGTACTAAATTGCCAACCGATGTTGAGGTGACTCCGCGGTAACTGCCATCGACGTATACCGCTGCTCCGCTTGGCGATGAGCTCACGCTCAGTGTGCCTGTCGTGACAGTGGGTTGAAGAACTGCGTTGATATATGCGGTCTGTCCGTTGTTCACATTCACATCGGTGTAGAAGTCCTGGTATCCCGACATATAGATTGTGATCTCATGGGTACCTACGGGGATATTGTAAAAGGTGTATGGAGTATTTGCCGTCTTACTGCGATCAAGGGTCACCATCGCGCCGGACGGCGAGGAGACGACCTGGATGTTTCCGGTCTGTGCACTCGGGGTGAGCTGGGCATTGATGGTGATCGTCTGGCCTGGCTGTGGATTACCATTGTAGGTCGATACCCATTCTTCATAGCCGGCAAGGGTGATCCTGATATTGTGAGTGGGAGTGCCAGTCGTGGATACGGTGACTACAACTGGGGACTCACCCACAAAGGAGTTATCGAAATAAACATCCGCATACGGGGGTGTGGAGGTGATCGAGAAGTATCCTTGCTCCTCGCCGGGCATAACGGGTAGTGTTGCAGGGACAACAGTCTCAACAGGCAGGGTCGAAACCATGGCGGTAGCCACGGTAATGGTTGCTGCAATCAGCAGGATAATCAGACAAAATACATGAGAACGCATTGATACTACCTCTCATCCATATAACGGACAGTGCCTTGGATTACTATTTCAAACTTTCGATCTTCATATTTTAAGGTTCATTCTGGATTTTAATGGAATTTACGGTAAAAAAGGGAGTCTTAGTGTTTTACCCAGATGTAGGCGGCAATGGCAATAATTCCCGATGACGTTGCAAGACCGAACGCAAGAATATCAGAGGACCCATCCCAGGTAAGTGCAACCCCAAGGAGCAGGACGGAAAGGGCGATGATTACCAATCCGAGAACTTTTGTTTTCAGATCATCGAGATCACAGATCTTCAGCCAGCCGGGTAAGGGGGCTTTTGCGATGAATAACTCGTAAAAACCGAGGGAAACAATGTAAAATACTGTTGCAACGAGGAAGAGATCGATGACCTGGATGGAAGACGCCATGAAAATTTTCATCGATTCCAGGCTGAGCTCATAGGTAGTGAGGGATACTATGATGATCGTGATAGAAAGGAGGAATCCGTAAATGAACAGAGCAATAGAGATCAACGTTGAACCAATCACGGTGAGGAGAAAAAGCCACCGGCTCGATATTGCGATGCTATTCATGAAAAAACGGCCTGTATCATCAGATTGACACACCGCATCAGTCTCTTGTTGCTCATTATCAGCGGGCATAGATGTTTTGGTATCTCTTCTTTGATATATAAAAGAAGATTGTATGCTGAACAACGAATATATGGTGTTTCAAAATTATTTTTGAATGATCGAATGAGAGAAAGAATCGATACAACCCCTATCATCAAGTTTATACCTCCATACCAGGCGATCATACCTGTGGCGGCCGGACTGGGTATATCATATCCGTGCTCACCATCTCATCCAATTCTGCTCCTGTCACGGAAAAGTGACAAGCAGCCGACCCAGATCCGCTCTGATTATTTTCGAAACAATGATAATTGCTCCATACCCAGACACTGGTAGGATGCTCAAGGTTCCATTCCAGGACCTGAAAAGAAACAGTGCGTGGATATCATGAACAGCAGGGGAATCTCGCTGGAAGCGGCAAAACGAAGGGTATTTTCCATTATGCCCGTCCTGCAGTGGCTTCCTTTATACGACAGGAAATGGCTGAAATTTGACATCATTGCCGGGCTTACCCTCGCTGCGTTTGCCATCCCGGACAACATGGCCTATGCCACCCTTGCCGGTCTCCCCCCCGAATACGGCCTCTATGCAGGAATTATGGCCCCCCTGGCATACTTCTTCTTTGCAACATCCCGGCATGCCTCCATTGGCCCCAGTTCCTCTGAAGCCATCATGGTGGCAACATTCTTTGCCGCCATGGTCATCAGCAGCCCTGAGGAGTATGCCGGGATTGTCGCCCTTACGGCGATTCTTGTCGGCGTTATAGCAGTTGTTGCATGGCTTCTTCGGCTTGGTTTCCTCGTCAACCTGATATCAGGCCCGGTCATGAAGGGATTCCTGGTCGGGACGGGGATTGTCATCCTCGTAAGCCAGATCCCCAAACTGCTCGGACTTTCGGGGGCTCCCTCAGCATTCTTTGAAAAAATCATCTACATCCTGCAGAATCTTTCGGAAACAAACCTTTACGCACTCGCCCTTGGCATCGGGGCACTCCTCCTTTTTTTTGCCCTGGAACACAAATTTCCGCGGCTCCCGGGTTCCCTTATCGTAGTTGTGTTTTCTATCATCCTAGTATGGTTGACAGGTCTCGATGAGAAGGGAGTGGAGATTGTCGGGACCATCCCCCAGGGGCTCCCGGACCTGGGAATGCCGGTTTTCTCAGCCGGTGATGTGGCACTCGTCTTTCCGCTTGCGGTCGGCCTTTTTGTCCTCTCCTTTGTTGAGCTCAGCACCATTGCCCGGACCTATGCAAAGGCACACGACTACGAAATTGACAATAACCAGGAACTTCTTGCGCTCGGGGCGAGCAGCGTCTCGGTTGGCCTCGGCCAGGGATTCCCCATTTCAGGGAGTTTCTCAAAGACCGCGGTCAACGACAGGAATGGCGCGAGGACCCAGCTTGCCGGGGCTGTCGCAGCCGGGGTGATCATTCTTGTCGTATTGTATTTGACCGGGTTCTTTTACTATCTTGCAGAGCCGGTGATCGCCGCACTGATTGTCGTTGCGGTATTCAAGATGGTCGATATCGCCGGGCTGGTCCGGATTGGCCATATCAACAAAACCGAGATCTACATCGCCCTGATCACGTTCGGGGGGGTGTTACTATTCGGAATCCTTTCCGGGGTATTGATTGGTGCTGCCCTCTCTCTCATCGAGATCTTGTATCGTTTTACTTTCCCGCACATGGGAGGAGTCGGCAGGATCCCTGGCACGAATCTGTTCGGCAGTACTGCTCGTCATCCTGAAAATGAGGCGGTTCCCGGGGTATTTATTTTCCGGATAGATGCCCCCCTGATCTTTGCCAATGCAGAGAGCTTCAAAGAGAATTTCTTAAAAACGCTCGCAAAGGAGCAGCGACCGATTCATCTCGCGATTGTAGATCTCGACTTATCCCCGATTACGGACGTGACCGCTGTAGATATGATTCGCGATCTCATTACCGATCTCGATCGGAGAGGGATAACCCTCCGCCTCGCGAATGCATCATGGCAGGTGAGGGATGTGTTACGAGCAGCAGGTATCGAGGAGAAGGTAGGAAGACTGGATCGCACCACCACCATATCTGCAATCCTGGAACAAGACGAGGACGTTCATTCGATCCATCCATGAAACCGGGACTTGACAAGGTATCTCTGTAATCGAATAGATGATGGACAGGATTTTTGATAACGAATAATCTGCTCCTTTTTCCGTGACTGCAATGTCATTCAGACCATCGCTCTTTCCTTGCTTCCAACGATCAAAATACCCGCCTGGGAGTGATCATGAGGGATAATTTGCGGGAGTTGGCGGCTCGCACTCATTTCATCCTGGTCTGGTTCACTCCGGAGGATATTTTGATTCGGTGGCAAAGGGACCCCGAATATAAAGGTCGGAACAAAAGATATATATTCAAAATTATAAAAGATATAGAATCCTCAGGGAGGAAAACATGGTAGAATTTGGACCCATACAGATGATAGCGATTGGATTTCCAGAAGTGAAATACCTGAAAGGTGAATTGCTCAAAGAAATTTTCTCGATGAGTGAAAAGAAGATCATACGACTCGTAGGGCTTCTAGCGATTGCCAAGGATGAGAAAGGCAAGATGGCTTCTGTTCA
>JAJRBU010000162.1 GCA_028679315.1 Methanoregulaceae archaeon | reverse complement strand
TATATTCCAGCCTCATTGGAAAAGAATCCGGAGCCTTGGACTTACCCGGAGGTCAGGCCGGTCCATCGCCTGATGAGGTTTGGGACGTCGCACACGATAATCGTTTTGCATCATAGTTGTGGCGACTACCGGCTGAGCAACTGAGGATGCAGCAGGCATGATCCACATCATGTAATCATTCCCGGCAACCCGTGGTGCGGGGATCGGTTGTTGATAGGGATCTATTTAATAAGAAAGACCATAAATAAAGTCTTATAATTAAAAAGAGGGGGAGAATGCGGGCTAAAATGAAGATAACCGTTTTTTAATTATCTTTTTCTTGGTATCCTGTAAGCTAATACCATTCTCTATCGCCGATGTCTTGGTCAACGAAACACCAGAGACAACAGTCGATACAACCCTTTCAGCCATTTGATGGGTATTACTCCCTACCAGGAAACAACGCAGTGATCCAACCAACTGGAATACCGAATATCACTACCAAACCGACTACCGAACCAACAGTCAAACCAACTACCAAACCGACTACCGAACCAACAGTCAAACCAACTACCAGATCAACGACAGAACCAGGAACTATGCCACTCATGGGTACCATGGAACCAACCCGGACCCCCATTGATCCCAATACCGCCTCCCTCCAGGACCTTTATCTCTATTCTCTCACATCGAAATGGATGATTCTCTCCTTTATCGGCATTCTCGTCCTTGCAGGTATCGCTCTCTATACTTATCGAAAGGAATAGGAAAAATCCTTTAAAATGACCGGGCTTATCCGGTTCAAGGTAACATCTTACTCCTTTTAGACTAACATACCGGGATATCCCTGTTCGAAAACTATATTGAACGTGAGGCGCAATTTCCCGGATTGGACATAAGCATGATCATCCGGAAGATAACCTCAGCAGGGCTCTCGCACAACTCCTATTTCATTAGTGCTGCGGGAGTGGCCGCGGTCGTTGACCCGAGGAGGGACTGCGAAGCATATCTTGAACTGGCAGGAGAGCTCGATGCCAGGATCACCCATATTTTCGAGACCCACCGGAACGAGGATTACGTGATCGGCTCCCTTGAACTTGCATCGCGGACGGGAGCATCCATTTACCATGGGCACCAGCTGGACTTTGCGTATGGCAACAAGGTAAAGGAAGGCGATTCTTTCCGGCTTGGCTCCGTTGAACTCCGGGTCATCGAGACCCCCGGCCATACGTTCGAGAGCATATCCATTGTTGTAACCGACTGGGAGGTATCAGGCCTCCCGTATGCGGTATGTACCGGTGATACTCTTTTTGCCGGTGATACAGGCAGGACCGACTTTTTCGGACCTGAACGAAGGCCGGAAGTGTCAGCGCTCCTCTACCAGAGCGTCTGGCAGAAGATCCTCCCGCTTGGGGACGGCACCCTCGTATTGCCTGCGCATGGGGCAGGATCGGTATGCGGATCGGAGATCAGCGACCACGAGGTTACCACGGTCGGGTATGAAAAGAAGACAAACCCCCTCCTCTCGCTTTCAAAAGAAGCGTTCATACAAAAAAAAGTGAATGAACACCACTATCTTCCCCCTTATTTCAGGAAGATGGAGCAGCTGAACCAGGAAGGAGCGCCTGTTCTTCACCATCTCCCTGATCTCCGGCCATACACGGTCAATGAATTGAAGGATCTGCAGGACTCTGCCCAGATCCTTGACATCCGCTCACCCACCTCCTTTGCCGGGGGGCACATCCCACAAAGCCTCTCGATCTGGGAGGAGGGTATCCCTGCCTTTGCCGGGTGGTTCGTTTCCTATGATCGTCCTCTCATTCTTGTCGACGACTTCAACTGCAATCTCCGGGAGGTGGGCCGGCATTTTACCAGGCTCGGGTATGATAACCTGAAGGGGTACCTCGCAGGGGGATTCCCGGCATATTTCAAGTCCGGAAGCCCGATAGGCCATATCCAGGCCTGGAGTGTGCATGACCTTTCCAGGAAACGTGAAAAGGATGCCCTCTTCCTCCTCGATGTGCGGGATATTGTGAATGCGAAAAAGTATGGCAGGATCCCAGGTGCGCATCATATCTACATCGGCAAACTCCCTGATGAACTTGGGGAAGTGCCAAAGGACCGGATGGTGGCAGCCTACTGTGATGCGGGATTCAAGGGTTCAATTGCAGTCAGTATCCTTGCAAGGAACGGGTATTCCCTGCTGGCGAATATCATCGGTGGAATGGGAGCGTACCTCAAAGCAGGATATCCCGTGGAAAAAGTGTGACGGGGGTTGTGGTCCTTCATATTCTCATCATTCCATACATGCAAGGCCGCTTACCAATGGATATCGCGGATGCGTTCACCTTTCGTGCCAACACCGGTGTTGTGCTCCCCATGGTGCAGCAGGCCGGAATCAGGTTCCACGCTCCTGGAAGCCGGGCGTTGTTTTTCCGTATTTTTTCTGTGCATATCGTTCCAAACGTGTATCATCGGTGAAATGAGAGCGGGTATGTTCTCTTGCTTCAAAATTTACCCTTAATAATCTGCCGGATTTCCAAATCAGATACCATTAAAATGATTTCCAGTGGAACGGTCAGTATGAGAGCCAAACCGGAACACTGGTGCATGAACTCGAATTCCAAAAATTTATCTTACCCCCGCTGCTATTGAGGAGAGTAGGAACCCCCATGGATATCGTTAAAATTCCCCGCATGGAGAAGCAGGACTATGACCATCTTATCGAGGAAGGGTATGTCTGCCGCATCGCATTCCAGGGAGAAAAATACCCGTACATCGCCCCATTCCTCTATGTATTCGATGGCAAGTTCCTCTATTTCCTCTCGACGAAATACGGAAAGAAGATCGATTATTTCCGGAAGAGCCCTCACGTAGCGGTCGAGGTAGAGAAGTACACCCGCGACCTCTCCTGCTACACCTTCATCACCCTCCAGGGTTACCTTGAGGAAGTGACCGATTCCATTGACAAAAAGATCATCCGCGAGGATTTTGTAAACCTGATCAAGGAACGGAAGCTCTCAAACAACATCCTTGCAGCCCTCGGCCACTCCCCCCAGGACCCACCTGAGGCAATTGCCCTCGAGGAACGGTCGCTTGTCTGGAGACTGACCGGGGTCAAGGACCTGGTGGCGTTGCGGAATCTCTGAATACTTTTTTAAAAGAAGGTTATTCCCTGCCTTTTCCCTTCCCAAGCGAAGCGAGGAGTCCGGGTACTCCTTTCACAGGGGTGGAGCAGGTGTGGCGGCTGCAGATATAGGCTGCTGTCTCCTGATCAATGGCACTCATCTCTTTTGTGAACGGGGCAACTTCCGTGAGGGTGCTCTCGTTCCGGGAATTTTTCACAAGAAGCACCATAAAGGGCAGATACTTCGAATTCAGCGCAAAAGCCATCTCTTCTGCTGTATCGCCCCTCTCCCCTTTGGCAATGACCACCTTGGTGGAAGGCCCGAAAAGAAGGCAGAGCCCGGAGAGGAGGAACGGGTAGGCAGCAGGCGATTGGGCCAGATGGTCAGCATACAGGCGGGAAAGTTCGGATGCACGCCCCTCGAACGATGTATCCCCGGTCAGCATGGTAAGGCGGAGGAGATTGGTAAATGCAACGGAATTTGAAGACGGAATGGCTCCGTCATAGAACTCTTTCTGGCGGGCGATCAGGTCGGCTTCTCTCCCAGAAGTAGTGAAATAACCTCCGTTTTTCGGGTCCCAGAATTCCGCATCAAGAGATTTCTGGAGTTCAAGGGAGGCAGCAAGCCAGGCAGGATCAAACGTCGCCATGGAGAGCTCGGTGAGGCCAAAGATGAGAGAGCTGTAATCGGCAGCCTGGGCGGGTATTCCTGCCCGGCCGTCCCGGTACCGGTGCATGAGCTGACCGTCTGCATCCCTCATTGCACTGAGGATAAACCCTGCAGCCTTCACTGCCGCCTGCTTATAGCGGTCTTCACGAAGGACCCGGGCGCCCCTTGCGAGAGCAGCAATCATCAGCCCGTTCCAATCGGCCAGTATCTTGTCATCGGTGAGCGGGGGAACGCGAACCTGTCGGGCCAAAAGAAGGGTCTTTTGGGCTGTTGCAAGGAGGGAGGCCAGTTTTCCGGGAGACATGCCCATTCCTGAAGCGAGATCCGGAATATCCCGTGTGAGGTGGAGGATATTTTTCCCTGTCCGCTCCCCTGTCACCGGATCAAGGTAGTTCCCCGCGGTCGTCACATGCCATGCAGCACAGGCGGCCGCCGTGGTCTCACGGTCCAGGAGATCCTCGATCTCCTTCTTTGTCCAGAGATAATAGCCACCTTCCTCTCCTTTTGTATCTGCATCCTGGGCTGAAAAAAATCCTCCTTCAGGGGCTGTCATCTCGCGGAGTACGTACTCCAGGCAATCCCTCGCGATGGTCCCAAACCAGTCGTTCCCGGTCAGCTGGTACGCATCGGTATAGGCAAGGATATGGAGTGCCTGATCGTAAAGCATCTTTTCAAAATGCGGAACGAGCCAGTGCGAATCGGTCGAGTACCGGTGGAAACCGGAACCGAGCTGGTCGTACAACCCTCCCCTCGCCATGGAACGGAGGGTCTTATCCACCATGCTGATCGCACGTTCCTCTCCCTTCAGTTGTGAATACCGGAGGAGAAACAGCAGGAGGTGGGGGAGGGGAAATTTCGGGGCGGTGCCAAATCCGCCATCTCTCGCATCAAAACGGAGAAGGATTTCATCGAATGCCGTATCAGGTACCGTTCGCGGGATCCTCCTGCCCTTCCCCGTCTCCCTGGAGAGTTGTGCCGTCACCGTCCCTGCGGTACTGAGAATCCTGGAGCGTTCTTCGCTCCAGAGCCTGCCAATCTCGGTGAGGATCTCGATGATGCCGGGATTTCCAAACCGCCGTTCCCTTGGTATATAGGTCATGGCAAAGAACGGTTGTTTCCCGGGGGTCAGGAACACGTTCAGGGGCCATCCCCCGATGCCAGAGAGCATCTGGCTTGCCGTCATGTAGAGTGCATCCACATCAGGCCGTTCCTCCCGGTCCACTTTTACTGGAATGAAGTGGGCATTGAGTATGCCTGCCACCTCCTGGTCTTCAAACGACTCCCGCTCCATCACGTGGCACCAGTGACAGGTCGCGTACCCAATCGAGAGAAACACCGGTTTGTCCTCCATTACCGCCTTCGCAAATGCCTCCTCTCCCCATGCATACCATCCCACCGGGTTCCGGGCATGCTGGAGCAGGTAGGGGCTCACCTCACCGATGAGACGGTTGGGTGTAGGCTCCTGCCCCTGGTCATTATTCTGTCCGCTTCGTTCTGTTTCCGTCATCAGAATCCAATGCTCATCGTCTGAGGGGTTAGACTATTTCAACCCTTGTTATGGGGACATTTGAGAATAGCAGTTTTGGTACACGGAATCTTTTTTTAGTCATACAATAGGGAGGATGCGAAAATCACGGGAACAACCTGTCCATGATAACCGGTCCATGATGATTGGATTGTTCATACACTACCATCACTTTGGTAACCTGGTAGGTGGAGAAGAAAAGAACCGCGTAAAAGGTTGAGCGGAAACCGTACCTGACACTTCCTCCTCACAATCCCGGCAGGAGGGAACCTGCTTTTCCTGCCCCGTGTTATTGGATCGGTATACATTTCTCATCGCAATACGATCATCTTACCATGGCGAAGGGAGAGGAGCACCCCGGATCGCAGCATGGCAGGCTGACACCTGCGATGGCCCAGTACTGGGCGATCAAGGAGCAGTACCAGGATGCCATCCTCCTCTTCCACATCGGCGATTTCTATGAGACATTCGGCGGCGATGCAGAGACCGTCTCGCGTGAGCTCGAGATAACCCTCACCTCCCGATCGAAAGATGCCGGAGGACAGAAGATCCCTCTTGCCGGTGTCCCTTGTCATGCCGTCGAGGGCTACATCGCCCGCCTGATCGCAAAAGGTTATAAGGTTGCCGTCTGCGACCAGGTCGAGGATGGAAGGAATGCAAAAGGGATCGTCCGGCGCGAAGTGGTGCGTGTGATCACGCCGGGGACCGTGATCGATGAGGGGATGATCGGATCCTCCGGGGCCCGTTATCTGATGGCAGTGGCTGCCACAGCCAGGTCCCCTGTCCTGGGGCTCGCGTTTCTCGATATCACCACGGGAGAGTTCATGGTGACCACCTGTCCTTCCGAAGACGGGACTGCAGCCCTCACCTCCGAACTGGCACGGTACCGCCCTTCCGAATGTCTCATACCGGAAGACCTGTCGGTTGAATTCAGCGATGTCGTGAAGCAGTCCGGCGTGATGGGTACTCCCGCAGGGACTTGTGAAACGGATCCTGCCAGCGGCAAAAAAATCCTCAAGGACCACTTCAAAGTGCACGATCTCTCTGGATTCGGTATCGAATCGGTGCCTCCCCTAGTGGTAGCGGCTGCCATGGTCCTCTGCTATGCCAAGGAGACCCAGAGGCTTGATCTCTCGCACGTGCAGCAGATCACCTACCGGCAGGCTAGCGAAGGCTGCCTGATCGATGGGGTCACCTTGAGGAACCTTGAGATCCTTGAGAGTATCAGGGGGAGATCTGGAGATGCAACCCTTCTTGCCCTCCTCAACCAGACCATGACCCCCATGGGAAGCCGACTCATCCGGAGCATGCTTGCAGTCCCGCTCGTATCGGTAGCGGCAATCAACCGGCGCCTTGATGCAGTGGAATATTTTTTCCAGAGAACAGCCGTCCGAGCGGAAGTACGGGAGATCCTTGGTGAGCTTGCCGATGTCGGGAGAATTGCCGGAAGGATCGCTTGCAACAACGCCGGACCGCGTGATCTCATGGCCCTGGCACGCACGCTCAGCTTGCTCTCCGCCATCCGGGAAGCACTCGAAGATCCCTCCCTCCCGGTTGAACTTGCCGGTTCATGTGGGAATCTTGTTGACGAGGGATGGATCGCCCCCCTGATCATGAAAGCTATCAGCGATGATCCTCCCGCCCTTGCCAGAAACGGGGGGGTGATACGCGAGGGATACCACCCCATGCTCGATGAACTCCGCAGCCGGACGACATCTGGCAAGGAATGGATCATCGCCCTCCAGCAGAGGGAACGGGAGAAGACGGGGATAAAATCGCTCAGGGTCGGGTATAACTCGGTCTTTGGCTATTATATCGAGGTCACGAAATCAAACCTCGGACTTGTCCCCCCCTCGTACCAGAGAAAACAGACCACCGCCTCGGGCGAACGGTTCACGATCCCAGAGCTGAAGGAGCAGGAGGCGCTCATTGCTGCGGCAGAGGACCGACTCTTGTCGCTGGAGCAGGAACTTTATACGGACCTGCTCCAGAAGCTTGCCGAAGGCGTCTCCTCTCTTCAATTGGTCGCAAGGGGTATTGCTGCAATCGATGCTGCTGCGGCACTTGCCGAGGCTGCCGTACTGCATCAGTACACCCGCCCTGTTCTCGATGAAACACAGGATATCCTGATCCGGGAAGGCAGGCATCCCATTGTCGAACCCGGCATGAAAGGGGGATTTGTCCCAAACGACATCGTCCTCTCCTCGAATGATTCCCAGATCCTGATCATAACGGGGGCAAACATGGCTGGGAAGAGCACCTACATGCGATCCGTGGCCCTCACTGTGGTCATGGCGCAGGCAGGATCATTTGTCCCGGCAGCCCATGCCCGGATCGGGATCGTAGACCGGATCTTCTCCCGGGTCGGCGCTTTCGACGACCTCGCGTCAGGACAGAGCACGTTCATGGTCGAGATGATCGAGCTTGCCAACATCCTGAATAATATGACTCCCCGAAGCCTTGTCATCCTTGACGAGATCGGCAGGGGGACAAGTACCCTTGACGGGTACTGCATCGCACGGGCCGTGCTTGAATTCCTCCATGGAAAAGGGACCTCCGGGCCAAAAACCCTCTTTGCAACGCATTTCCACGAGATAGCATCAGCCGAACAGGACTTAAAACGGGTCCGCACCTTTCATTTTGCGGTGAAGGATACCGGGGACGATGTTATCTTTCTGCGGAAGCTGATACCGGGGGCTACCGACCGGAGCTATGGGATCCATGTTGCCTCTCTTGCCGGGTTGCCCGGCAAAGTGATCACAAGGGCGACGGCTGTCATGGAAGAGCTGATCCGTGGTGAGAGTGGCGGGGGACCGAAGGTCCAGCGGTATACCCAGATGCTGCTTGTCGATGCACCGCCACTCGTGGAACATCCCGTCATCAGTGACCTGAAAAAGATCGACCCAGATGTATTGTCCCCCCGCGAAGCCCTCGGTATACTCTATGAACTGAAAAAGCGGACAGGCGAGAGGAAGCGTGACTGAGCGATGACAGCCAACCAAGGCACCCATATCCAGGTCCTCGATGAGAGCACGGTGTCCCGCATATCCGCAGGGGAGGTTGTGGAGCGGGCGGCCTCAGTCGTAAAAGAACTCTGTGAAAATTCAATCGATGCAGGTGCAGGACGGATAAGAGTCTCTGTTGCATCTGACAAGGGGCGGATCACCGCTCTTCAGGTGAGCGATGACGGCTGTGGCATGAGCCCGGAAGACGCACGACTGGCCTTTGCCCGCTACGCAACGAGCAAGATCACCAGCATTGACGACCTGTTCTCATGCAACACCCTTGGTTTCCGTGGCGAAGCACTGGCAAGCATTGCGGCAGTAGCCCGGGTGATGATCCTCACGAAGAGCCGGGAGGGTGCAGGGATATCAGGGACACGGATCGTGAACAGGAGTGGTGAGATCCTTGTAATGTCTGAGTCCGGCTGCCCGTTTGGGACCGTGATCACCGTTGAGGAACTCTTTTTTAATACTCCTGCCCGCAAGAAATTCCAGAAAACGTTATCAACAGAAATAGCCCGTATTACCGGCATCATCGAACGCCTTATCATCACCCACCCTGAGATAGCATTCGAACTGACCCACAACGATCGGACGATCCTCTCTGTTCC
>JAJRBU010000231.1 GCA_028679315.1 Methanoregulaceae archaeon | reverse complement strand
CAGGGTCGAATTATAAACTTCCCGTGATCTCCTGTTCTTTTTTTAAAAATACTTCATTTGCAGAGATATCAACCTATAAAGAATCATTTGATGTGTTCTTGTTTGGGTACTTATCTAGGAGTGCCGGATGAACCGGACTTTGAAAGAAATTCAAGAGAATCTGATAGTATTCAAGACATCAATCCGACATAATTGAGCTTGATACGTAAAAAATCAGTTTCAAAAAAAAAATCAGTACCCGGCGATCCGGATCATTGTTCCGATCAGGATACCGAACATGGATGTGGATGCAGACAGCATCCCAAGGATAATATATCCGGTAACTGCTCCAATTTTTATCGGGGTGTAGGTACGGTTCAGACTAAACCTTCGGACAGCGCGGAATGATTTTGTATCCGCTGAGATAACTGGCTTGTTTTTCTTTATCCGGATTATAGTTCTCACCTTCCTGACAATTTTCATCCTGGAAATTCTGGTATACCAATAGTTGACAGGGGTCTACCAGTATGATATAATCTGAATAGGTGTTATATATAATTTTTTAATGAACAAGAATAAAAAAATCTACAGAAATCAGGATTAATGGGGAATTATCAGGGAAATATCTCCTTTCTCCGGGTGATCCCTGTTTTTTCCACTTTTTTTACTATTGGATCCGGAATTTACCCATGAGAAACATGCCTTTATCGCGGAGTTCGTGAAAACGGGGACGATAAAATCATGAGTTCGGCAGGGACTCTGACCGTCTTTATCGATATGAAGCAGGTGGGACTGGGCACTATCATGATCCAGATAGGTATGTTCAGGTTGTGTAAAAACACGCCCTGTTTGTCATGTGGCATGCTACCGGCAAGATTGAGATAGTGGGAAAAACTGTCTCGCCTATCTTCATGCAGTATCATCAATCGGCCGATATAGCCAATATCGGGAAATTTATGGTATTCCTGAGTAATCCGTTGGCCCGATGGTTTGATGATCACCGTTATACCCTGACGGATTTCGAGCCGAAAGAGACGTTGTTGTTCAAAATAGTGCAGTGTATCTGGAGTCGCAGCCATCTGCCACTCTCTTTTTTTACAGTTCGTATAAGTAAAGAGTTCTATTATTGTACTCGCAGAGATTTGCGAATTTATAAGGCACGTCCTCCAATTCAGTTTTCATGGCATCAATAAATTGCGAAGATATCGGGTTCGATTGTTCCTTAATTATAATTGGTGCAACTGAATTGGATATATTAAAACGATTTATTGAACAAACAGAATCAGTTCATAAAATTTCGATATTATCTGCAGATATTATTTTTCTATCTAAGGTAATAAAAAGTCAGGTTTGACATTATTCGTTAAAACCGTCAGTGTATCGCTGGTGCTGGTTTCATTTGTCGTGATTCCGGGGTGTACCATAACTCCCCTGGAATCTGAAAAGACAATTCCCGTTTACCTCTTTTCCCTCAGCGACTACATCTTTAATACCTGCACCCTCCTTTCAATCCAATCAATCCGCTGGTCACATTCAGCTGATAGGTAATATTTATGGACTGTCTTCCGATCCGTCAATGGCAATTGATACAATCACTTTTTTCATCGGGTTGCCATTGCAGGCACGCATTGTTGACCTGAGCCGGATGGAAATTGTCTTTTCCACAAAGGAAAGCACGCCTTAAGACCGAATGCGACACGTTGAGAGACGGGGAGTTCAGCCCCAAAGAGCAGGAATAACCTCATTACCTGATGGGTAAAAGTAAAATACATGGGCAGGATTACCCCTCGATCGGCTGCATTGGCTGTAATATGTATCCTGATTCCGGTGATTTCAGGTGCCGCTGTGGGCATCCTCACAATGTCCGGAGTGAATGACTGGTATACAACGCTCAACAAACCCTGGTTCACACCACCGGATTACGTGTTCGGTCCAGTCTGGACCGTTCTCTACATCCTGATGGGGATCTCCCTGTACCTTGTCATTATTCAGGGATGGGAAAACGAAACCGTGAAGACCGGAATTGTCCTGTTTGCCGCTCAGCTGGGGGTAAATCTCCTGTGGTCTATAATCTTTTTCGGACTTCATTCACCCTTGGGCGGTCTCGCTTGTATACTCATTCTGCTTGCCCTTATCGTCGCCACAATAATCACCTTCAGCAAGCTTTCAAAACCTGCTGCCGTACTTCTCGTCCCATATCTTGCCTGGGTCTGCATCGCCACCGCACTAAATGCCGGGGTCGTTCTCCTGAACTGAATAACTACTGCAATTCACGAAATCAGTAATTCGCATTTTCACCAAGTATACAAAAACCCGTCTTCTTTTCTTTATCTCAGGGAAACTCGCGGTCCTCATTATCCGCCAACAGAAACGCAGCGAGGGGCTCTTTATTCTTTTGGAAGGCTTACATTCACCAGGGCTCCGCTTTCCCGCCACATGTGCTTTCCCAATGGAAGTAGTTTTGTGGTTCACGATGAACGCTCGGTCATGTTTACTCGTCCTCCCTGATGTCCCGGCTCGCATCATATCGCCTCGCTGTATCCGGGTTCCTTTGTGAGATAATGACTCTCCTGGCTTGTCACGGAGCTCACCGCCAGCGGATCCAGAAATTTTTTGCAATGAAAATCTTGTTGCAACATTTATGCATCATCGTTCTGTTTGTACTCTCATCGGAAAACACATCCCAACCTGTACATCGCAATGGAGGAAAAACAAAAATGACTCAAACATTCCCGCCCAATCTCACCCTTGTGACGTATCACAGAATATATGTGGACCCAAGGGGGGACTCGCATTTTGATACCGTGACGGTAAAACAGAGTCTCGCATGTGCAGCGCCGCCCGCTGCCCCATTCTACGTCTCTGAGGATAAACCCGCGTCGAAGTATCGCTTCTATTCGTTTCAGCCCGGCTGGATAGGCGAACTTCACCCGGCTCCCACCCGGCAGTTCCTTGCCCTTATGTCAGGTGCCGTGGAGATGGAGACAACCGACGGAACGGTCAGGCGGTTCAGGCCTGGGGACCTCGTCCTGCTTGAGGATACCCTTGGGCAAGGGGCACCTGACGACGAACATCGCTGACGGGGTCTCCACGTTCCTTGTAGTCCCCGTCCCTGTGGCCTGATATCTTTCCGGGGATATCAACAAAAAAAGGATGGTTACTGAATAAGCGGGAAAATTCTTCCTGCTTTCTTAGAATTGCCCTATCGTGATTACAGCAGGCTGCAAAACAACAGATTCCGTTGTCCAGCCAACGACGCAGCCTACAACAGGATCCCTTGTAATATCCTCCATTCGGAAAGATCCTAAAAAACAGGGGAGATTTAAGAACCATCTGTTCATACGCCGAGGGGGAGATTTGAACTCCCGAGGCGCGAAGCGCCAGTAGCTTTCGAGGCTACCGCCTTCCCGGGCTAGACTACCTCGGCACCCAGTTCTGATATTTTTTTCATCAATTGCTCTAATAGTTATCTGATACCTGGACTCACGGATTGTGCTGACGTGAACCGGGTTGCTGACTCATACATCAGACGCCCTCCTCTTTTAAAAAACCG
>JAJRBU010000193.1 GCA_028679315.1 Methanoregulaceae archaeon | reverse complement strand
CAAGGGAAACACACTGCTGAACTACTGTGGGATCCGCACTGATTTTCTCGACTATACCGTAGACCGCAACCCTTATAAACAGGGCAAATTTCTTCCTGGGACCCATATTCCCATTTACACTCCGGATAAAATAAGTGATACAAAACCTGACTACCTACTGATCCTCCCATGGAATTTCAAGGATGAAATCATGACTCAAATGTCCTTCATTCGCGACTGGGGCGGTAAATTTGTTGTGCCAATTCCAGAGGTGGAGGTACTGTAAGAAGTGAGCAGTAAGCATAGAGCTGTAAGCAGCAACATATTGCATATATGATATTTACTGAAACCAAACTCAAAGGTGCATATGTCCTCGGCATTGAAAAGCTGGAGGACGAGCGTGGTTTTTTTGCCCGGTCCTGGTGCCGGCGAGAATTTGAAAAACATGGTCTGAACCCGCAGTTGGTGCAGTGCAACATTTCTTTTAATAGCCACAAAGGAACCATGAGGGGAATGCATTATCAGGTGAAGCCTTATGAAGAGGCAAAACTTATTCGATGCACCACAGGTTCGATATATGACGTCATTGTAGACATTCGTCCTCATTCTCCCAGCTATAAACAGTATCTGGGCATTGCTCTGACACCCGAAAACCATAAGATGCTGTATGTGCCGGAGGGTTTTGCCCATGGCTTCCTTACCCTTGAGGATAACACTGAAGTTTTCTACCAGATGTCGGAGTTCTATGCTCCGGACCATGCAAGGGGTTTCCGGTGGAATGATCCGGTATTTGGAATCGAGTGGCCGGCAAATGTGCAGGTAATATCTGATCGAGACAGGGATTATCCCGACTTCAACGTTAAGGAATTGTGAAGACCTTGAATTTTACCGACCTGAGAAAATCAATCGATCAAAATGAAGTCGGCCGGGAGATGTATACGTTGATAGCTGAGCTGTATCCGATTTGCAGAAGCATTACAGGTGACGGTTTTCGGAAAACTTTGGAAATACTTCGTCGTGATATACCGCTTAAGGTTTATGAAGTTCCCTCGGGAACGAATGTTTTTGATTGGGTTGTGCCCAAAGAATGGAATATCAAAGATGCCTATATAAAAAATTCAAAAGATGAGAAAATAGCAGACTTCCAGAAGTCCAACCTGCATGTTGTGAATTATAGTGTGCCGGTCAAAAAGGTTGTTTCCTTAAAAGAATTGAAAGAACATCTTTTCACCCTCCCTGATCATCCAAATTGGGTTCCCTACAAAACCTCCTACTATCGGGAGGATTGGGGCTTCTGCCTGAGCCATGAGCGATTTGTTGAGCTGAAAGATGGTGAATATGAGGTATACATCGATTCCACACTGGAGGATGGCTCACTGAGCTATGGTGAAATGTATCTACAGGGTGCGGAAGAGGAAGAAATCCTGATATCGTGCCATGCCTGCCATCCCTCATTGGCGAATGATAACCTTTCGGGAATGAGCCTTGCGGTCTTTCTGGCAAAACAGATCGTGCCTTTGGAGCACCGGTACTCATACCGTTTCCTTTTCATCCCGGGAACTATCGGTGCGATTACCTGGCTTGCACTGAATGAGGAAAAAACTGCTAAGATAAGGAACGGTCTTGTGTTATCGGGCGTGGGTGACAACGGAAATATCACCTATAAGAAAAGCAGGCG
Organism: Methanoregulaceae archaeon; assembly: GCA_028679315.1. GTDB lineage: Archaea > Halobacteriota > Methanomicrobia > Methanomicrobiales > Methanospirillaceae > UBA9949. Next base: position 3,064 of record JAJRBU010000193.1, on the reverse strand, counting down.
CGGGAATGCTGAGATCGATCGGGCTGCCTATCACGTCCTTAAGAATTCCGGGGCCAATTGTGATATAGTAGACTTTTATCCCTATGGATATGATGAGCGCCAGTATTGCTCTCCGGGATTCAATCTTCCAGTTGGTTGTTTTTCAAGAACACCTTATGGCATGTATCCTGAATATCATACTTCTGCAGATAATCTGGATTTTGTCCAGCCTCATTCTCTTGGGAATAGTTACTTTGAAGTCCTCTCAATATTAGAAGTGCTGGAAGGAAATTGTACTTACATAAATATGAATCCAAAGTGTGAACCCCAATTGGGTAAAAGAGGGTTATACAATTCAATTGGTTTTAATGAGATGGCTATGTTGTGGGTTTTAAATTTATCGGACGGTAATAACACGCTTCTTGACATTGCGGAAAAAGCAGGTCTGAAATTCGATGCGGTGTTCATCGCTGCCAAGACTTTGAGAGAACATAATTTGCTGAAGAAGGTTATTACATAAATTGAAACAGTTCTTTTTTGATGAAAGGTAAGGTGTCGAGATGAAGGTAGTATTGTTTTGTGGCGGTATGGGCACTCGTTTGAGGGAACTCTCCGGTGACATCCCCAAACCGATGGTGGAGATTGGTTACAGGCCTATACTCTGGCACATCATGAAGTATTATGCCCACTTCGGACACAAGGACTTTATCCTATGCCTCGGCTACAAGGCGAATGTCATCAAGAGCTACTTTCTCAAGTATGACGAATGCGCATCCAATGACTTTACTCTTATCAAGGGTGGTCAGGAAATCAATCTCCACAGGAGTGATATTAGCGATTGGAACATCACCTTTGTAGATACGGGCCTGAGAACGAACATCGGACAGAGATTGAAGGCAGTGGAGAAATACCTCAAGGATGAAGAGTATTTTCTGGCGAATTATGCAGACGGATTGACCGACCTGCCCCTGAAGGAGATGATCGAAAGTTTCAAGAAGAGCGGAAAGATTGCCTGTTTCGTCTGCGTGAAGCCATCACAGAGTTTTCACGTCGTCACCCTGAAGGAGGGAGACCTCGTCGAGAATATTCAATATGTAAGGGATACGAATATCCTGATAAACGGCGGTTTTTTCATTTTCAGAAAAGACATCTTCAGCTATATCAGAGATGGAGAAGAACTGGTGATGGAGCCTTTTGAACGATTGATCTCCGAAGACCAGCTTGTCGGGTACAGATACGATAACTACTGGTGCATGGACACCTTCAAGGAGCATCAGGAACTGAATGATATGTGTAATGATGGAGATGCCCCATGGGAAGTATGGAAGCGCATATAATCATGTGTTGCGATAAGGACGAATACCGGTCATGATGCAGCTGAAATTTCCCATCCGGAAAGGGCTGCCCTTCAAGATTCTTTGCCTGGGGGCCCACAGCGATGATCTCGAGGTCGGCTGCGGAGGCACCATCTTGAAGCTCTTCGGAGAAAATAAAAATATCCATATGCATTGGACTGTCTTCAGCGCCGAGAATACAAGGGCGGAAGAAGCCAAAGAGAGCGCAAAAAAGTTTCTGGCCGGCGCGAAGAAGGTGGATATCGAATTGGAAAAATTCAGAGATGGTTTCTTCCCTTATCATGGCGGGGAAATCAAGGCATTCTTCGAGAAACTGAAAGGCAGGTTCAGTCCCGATCTCATTTTCACGCATTACCGGCATGATCTGCACCAGGACCACCGGTTGATAAATGAGCTGACCTGGAATACGTTCAGGGACCACCTGATCCTCGAGTATGAAATTCCAAAATATGATGGAGATATCGGGAATCCGAATGTATTCGCCCATCTTGATGAAGAAACCTGCAGGAGAAAGATCGCATATATCGTCGAGTCTTTCAGAAGTCAGAGCACAAGGACATGGTTCACTGAGGACCTGTTCCTTTCAATCCTTAGGCTCCGGGGGCTCGAGTCAAACTCGCCTCATAAATATGCTGAGGGATTTTATTGCAGGAAAATAATTTTTTCATAAAATGGCATTCTGATTTTTCCCCATCGAACCATATGTACCGGATGCATATGCTGAGTGCCTTAATAATCCTAGGAGATGCTCCATGAATTTCAAAAAAACGAAATTATTGCAGAAGAAAAGCCATGCCCTCATCCCCGGCGGCGCACATACCTATGCCAAAGGTGACGACCAATATCCGGTGAACGCCCCGGGTTTCATTGTACGAGGGAAGGGGTGCCATGTCTGGGACATAGACGGCAATGAGTTCATCGAATATGGCATGGGGCTTCGTTCAGTTACATTGGGACACGCATATGAACCGGTTTTTGAGGCCGCATATCAGCAAATGCAGCTTGGAAATAATTTTACAAGGCCTTCGACAATCGAGCTGGAATGTGCTGAAGAAATGGTAAATTTAATCAAAGGTGCAGACATGGTCAAATTTGCCAAGAACGGATCCGACGTGACCACGGCAGCCGTGAAACTGGCGCGTGCCTACACAGGCCGGTCTATGATTGCTATCTGTAAGGAACATGCATTCTTCTCAACGGATGACTGGTTCATCGGAAGCACTCCTATGGATGCCGGTATCCCTGAGGAAATACGCAATTTAACGGTAGCATTCCATTACAATCAGATCGAAAGCCTTGAAAAGGTATTCGAGGAACATCCGGGCAAGATAGCCTGCGTAGTCATGGAGGCCGCTACCGTGATTGAACCTGTGGATAATTTTCTCCGCAAGGTCAAAGATACCTGCAAGAAAAACGGGGCGATTTTCATCCTGGATGAGATGATCACCGGCTTCAGGTGGCATCTCGGGGGCGCACAGCAGTATTACGACATAGGGCCCGACTTATCCTGCTTCGGCAAAGGTATTGCGAACGGATTTTCGGTTTCCGCCCTGGTTGGCAAAAGAGAAATCATGGAACTGGGGGGGATCCATCATGACAAGGACCGTGTATTTCTCCTCTCTACAACACATGGAGCGGAAAACCACGCTCTGGCAGCGGCTCTAAAAACTATTGAGATCTATAAAGAGAAGGCCGTAATCGAGCATCTTTGGCGGCAGGGGGAAAGACTG
>JAJRBU010000203.1 GCA_028679315.1 Methanoregulaceae archaeon | reverse complement strand
TAGACGTTATCCCGGAAGGATCAGGCCGCGGGGACAGGGACCACCAGGTACGTGGCGAACCCGTCACCGATGTTCCTGGTCACGTGACCCCTGCCCGAGGTATCCTCCAGGAGGACGAGATCCCCGGGCCCGAACCGCCTGACCGTTCCGTCCGTCGTCTCCATCTCCACCGCACCCGTCATGAGGGCCAGGAACTGCCGGGTGGGACATGGGTGCAGTTCGCCGATCCAGCCGGGTTCGAACGTGTAGAAGCGATACCTCGTTGCAGGCCCATCCCTAGAAACGTAGAACGGAGCAGCAGGTGGCGCTGCCAGGGCGAGACGCTGTTCGACCGTGACCATATCAAAGTGGGATTCACCCTGCGTGTCCGAATAGATTCTGGGATACCTCACCAGGGCGAGCGTGGGGATGGATTTCTGGGCCATGTGTTTCACCTCAGTGTTAATTATGGGTAGGGAGTTTGTGACCCGATAGAATTACCCATCTGCGGTCATCCGCACTCGTTTGTTGCTATTTTGAACTACCGTCTCCACACCCGACCCCGCCTGCGCAAAAAAGGTACATTATCGTGCATTCTCGCTTATTTTGTTAATTAAAGCTCTTATATAAAAGATTTGTTTTTAGATAGCATTAAATATAATGAAAACAAGATCGGTTGTTTGTCCTTTTCTGGACATGGAGTTGGGGCAACATGAGAATGAGATGGTCGATGACCATTGCTCTCGCAGCCGTCCTGGCCGCAGCCTTTCTCGTCTCGAGTGTGGCGGCGGTGGATACGGGGAACGGTGCGATCAGCGGAAAACACTACAACCTGAACCTCATTGGAATGGAGAAAAACGACAAGCTTCCCAATGACGCCAACAGTGGGGCGCGGATCTTTGTGAACCTTGTCGGAAAGAGCCGTATCTTCCTGACCCTGGGAACCACATTCAACGTTATCGATGCGGATGCCACCGATGGCAGGGGGGAGTTCATGCTCCCGAGACCGGAGAACGTGTACGATCCGGAAACCGGAGCGTATCTCCGTCCAGGCGCATATCAGGTATTCATCCGCGAGCTCGGCCAGCCCAGTGACCGGAAGGCGTATCTCAAAACCTGCGTGGAATACACGGAAGACGATGTATTCTATTCCTATTGTGGAACGGGCGATGATATCGTGATCCTTGAAAGAAAGAAGGGGCAATCACTATTCGACGATGTCACCCGCCAGTTGACGACCGTCGTTATCGACGGTGTCCGCTACGACATCTTTGACAATGAATTTGCAGACTACCTCTGGGAATACGACAACAACGGTCTGAAACACGTCCAGCTCAGGTTCTACCCGCTGGAACAGACAGAAGTATCCTGAACCCTCCATTTTTTTCGGAATCGTCTTCCTTCAGGGAATACATTCCATTGGCATCATGAGAACTGGAATGAGCCTCGGCTATCCAGTTCGCTCACCAGCAGAGATGGGGAGTGATGGGCTCAGGGAGATTCGAGTGCCTGGACCTCCGCCATGAAAGGACACGCACTCATCGAAGGGCCTGGCCGTTCTCAGCCCCAATGTCGAACAGGGTATCAATGGGGGACGACATTCCCAGGAAAGGAAAAAGGGGGGAGATTACTTGGAGACCTTTTTCATCAGGTTGTCCATGATCGCCGGTGCCCGGTCCTTCAGGCCGAAGATGAGGAGTCCGGCGATACCGGCCCCGATTCCGAGCCCCACTCCCCACGCGATGGGGGTGACGAAGGTATAGATGATGGTGAGGTCGATGAGCAGCTGGGAGAGGGCGAGCATACCCACGATGAAGTAGAAGAAGACCCGAAGGGCCAGGATGATCAGGTCCATGAACTCGATACTCTGGGTCTTTGCCCAGGCCCCCGCGACGTCTGCGAAGTAGTCCACCACGATGAATCCTGCAATGAGGATGATCAGGAACATTGCCACGTTGGGCAGGTAGAGCACGATGTCACGCATGAGGTTCGTGAGGAATTCCAGCCCGAGCACATTGGCTGCGGCAAGGAATGCGATCAGGTAGATGAACCACCTGACCACCAGGTCGAAGAAGGCCACGACACCGGTACCCGTTCGTTCGATGGCCTTTCCGAGAGACGTCTTGAGGAGCGCATCGTCAACCCCGATCTTATCGAGGAACTTGGAGACGACTTTCCCGAGGATCCGCCCCACCACCCAGCCGATGAGCAGGATGATGATGGCGGCGATGATAGCAGGAAGCCACGCGATCATCGAATAGACCATCTGCATCAGCGCATCGCTGATGGAGGTCACGGACTGTGTGGCTGCAGCTGTTGATTCACCTAATGTTGCCATAATAACCAGTTCGGTCTTGGGAAAGAACGGTATATATAAATTCAGGAACCTGGCAAAAATTGCAATAAGCGGGATGCCCCCGGACCAGTCCAGGGATAATGATAGTATACTCCTGGACCCGAGTACTCTGATATGGGAAGTGTGAACGGGGGGCCTCCTCAGGATCCCCCACTCTTTTCAGAAACCCAGAGGTTCCGTCAGATCTGGATCCTCCTGCTCGTTGGTCTCATTGCCCTCGTTTCCTGGTACTCCTTCTTTCAGCAGATCATCCTTGGCATCCCCTTCGGGAACAACCCGGCTTCTGATACGACAGTCGCAATTCTCCTTCTCATCTTTGGGATCCTGCTCCCGGTCCTTTTCCTGGTATTGAAACTCGAGACCCAGGTCACGCGAACAGCGCTCCGGTTCCGGTTCTTTCCCCTTCATCTGAAATGGAGAGAGGTTCCGTTTGGGACGATTGCCGAGGTAAAGGCTGTGGTATACAGACCGCTCCGCGAGTACGGCGGGTGGGGCATCCGATTCGGCAGAAAGGGGATCGCCTATAATGTGTCGGGAGACCGGGGGGTGCAGGTCACTCTGAAGAGCGGGATATCGTTTCTCCTTGGTACTCAACGGGGAGTGGAGATGGAACAACACCTGCTCTCTGCGATCCGGAGGGAGAGCGGTCATCCGTGACGGGTTCTGGAAAACCCTCGTGAAAACAGAAATGAACTCAAATTCAGGTGAACCTGATTCTCACAAGGATGGGAAAACAAAGGATGGGAAATACCGCCACAATCATGACGAGGACGAAGAACACTGCTCCCCTGAATTCCTCTGGATGAACACAACCGTCCGCAGCCGGGAGAGAATACACTACACTACATCTGCGATGTTGACCGGCTACAGAAGAACAGAGAAAATATCGTTTTTTCGATTCCGAATTATGAAACCGGATGGGCTCGAGGAGATTCGAACTCCTGACCTCCGCCGTGTGAAGGCGACGTCATAGCCAGCTAGACCACGAGCCCGATGCATCGACCGGGATTCGAACCCGGGCTATTGGCTTGGAAGGCCAATATCATGCCTCTAGATCATCGATGCAGTATCTATAAAGTATTGCCCCCCGGGCATAATGGTTTTCTCCGGGATGGCTGGTGATATCACCGTCCTGTGGTGCGGGTCCCGGGCGGCGAGATCAGGGTTTCTTCGGGATCATGCTGATGGCATCAAGGTACCGGACCAGCATCCTGATACCTCCCGCGGCCTGGCGCCACTCAAAATGCTCGTTCACCCCATGCGCACGGTCGGAGGGAAGCGAGAGGCCCAGCAGGCTGACCGGTACCCGGAGATGCCGACGCAGGGTCGTGACCGCACCGATGGAACCCCCGGCCCTCCAGAAGACAGGCTCCCTCCGGAAGCCGAACCGCATCGCATCCCGGGCGGCATCGGCATAGGGTCCCGAGAACTCGCCAAGGAACGGCTCCAGCATGGATTCCACGCCCACCTCAAGGTCAGGGTTCTCCTGCATCAGGAACTCCCGTACCCGCTGTGCCACGGCCCCGGGATCCTGCCGGGGCACAAGACGCATGCTGATGAGCGCTTCGGCCCGGTGAGGGATGATCGTCTTGATGCCAGGCCCGGGGTAGCCGCCGGAGAAGCCATGCACCTCGAACGTGGGCTCGGCCATGAGTGCACGGATCAGGTCTTCCCGGCGCCGGATCGACGGCCGGATCCGGGTGATGCCATGGCCCTTCCTGAAGCCCTCCACCGTGATGCCTGAACGGAGGAATCCCTCCATTTCCGCACCGGTGAGGGGTTCCACGCCATCGGCAAACCCCGGGATGGTGACACGGCCGCTCCGGGGGTCCTGGCACCTGGCCAGAACCCGGCCCAGCTCCGAGAGGGGATTGCGGGCTACCCCCCCGGTCGTCCCTGAATGGAGATCCCGTTCATGGGTCTGGAGCGAAAGATGCATCCCCAGGAGGCCACGGAGGCCGTACACGACTGTGGGGTGTTCCCGTGATATCCAGGTGGTGTCCGAAACCAGCACCGAGTCCGTCTGCAGGGACCCTGCCCTCCTCTGCAGGAATCCTTCGATTGACGGGCTCCCCATCTCCTCCTCCATCTCCCAGAGAAATCCGATATTGAGCGGAAGCCCGTGTTCTGCCGCGTACCGTGCGGCCAGAAGCGCCGTGACAAGGGGCCCCTTATCATCGCTGGTACCCCTGCCACTCCACCCCCGCGGGGTCCGGTGCAGGGTGAAGGGATCGCGGCGCCACTCCGCCGGGTCTGCCGGCTGAACGTCCAGATGGTTGTAGAG
>JAJRBU010000139.1 GCA_028679315.1 Methanoregulaceae archaeon | reverse complement strand
CTTCGCAACGGTATTGATCGAGATACTTCACTCTGTTGCTTCGGATAATTGGCACCTGGTGAACAGCAATCATAGGATAAAAGGGAGTGAGAAGGGGATCAAACAGCGTCTTTGCATCCTTGTGAAGCCAACCTAGGACAACTTTGAATAAACCAAGCATCTTCTGGTGACCGCACCAAGGCGAATCAAAAGATGAGTGGGTCCTCGTGAGGATTATCAGATGTTCTCAACCGCGATGACGCGGTTCCTTACCGGGAATGCGACCAGGGTCTCCTGGAGATCGATCCCGAGCGCCTCGGTAAGGACCTGCTCAATCGTCTCTACAAAGACGAAACGGATCTCAGCCCGGACGTCCCCGGGAACGTCCTCAAGGTCACGCCGGTTCTCCACGGGGAGGAGGATCGTCCGGATCCCTGCCCGGTGGGCGGCAAGGACCTTTTCGCGGATCCCGCCGACCGGGAGCACCGTGCCTGAGAGGGTGATCTCACCGGTCATGGCCGTCTTCGGGTCAACCGTCCTCCCCGTGATCAGTGAGGCAAGCGCCGTAAAGAGGGCGATCCCTGCCGAAGGGCCATCCTTCGGGGTTGCTCCGGAGGGCACGTGGATGTGGACGTCACTGGCGATGAAGTCAAACCCGGTCGCCTTGTATGCCAGCCGTGACCGGGCAAGGCTCATCGAGATGGTTGCCGACTCCTTCATCACGTCGCCAAGCTGCCCGGTAAGGGTGAGGTTCCCCTTCCCCGGCATGGAGGTCCCCTCGATAAAGAGGATTTCGCCCCCGACCGGGGTCCAGGCAAGCCCGGTGACCACACCGGGAACCGCGACCTTCCGTGCCAGCTCCTGGCGGACCACTTCCCTCCCAAGGATGGCATCGAGCATCTCCTCGGTCACCACATACGGTGGTGCAGCGGTCCCCGAAACGATCTTTTCCGATGCAGTGCGGGCGATCCTGGCCAGCTGCTTCTTCAGCCACCGGACCCCTGCCTCCCGGGTATACCGCTCGATGACGGCCCGGAGCGCATCATCCTCGATCACAAGGCTCCCGGCATCAAGGCCGTGCTCATCCAGGGTAGCCGGGATGAGGTGGTTCCTGGCGATGGAGAACTTCTCGTTCTTCGTGTACCCGGAGATCTCGATCAGCTCCATACGGTCGAGGAGCGGCGCAGTGATCGTGGCGGTGGTATTTGCCGTTGCGATGAACAGCACTTCAGAGAGATCGTAGGGGACCTCGAGGTAATGGTCCGAGAACGTATTATTCTGTTCGGGATCGAGGACCTCGAGGAGGGCGCTTGCCGGATCGCCCATGTGGGAGGAGCTGATCTTGTCGACCTCGTCCAGGATGAAGACCGGGTTTTTCACCCCGGCCCGCTTGATCCCCTGGATGATCCTCCCGGGAAGGGCTCCCACATAGGTCCTCCGGTGCCCCCGTATCTCGGCCTCGTCCCTGACCCCGCCGAGGCTGACCCGGACGTATTTTCGGCCAAGGGCATCGGCGATGCTCTTGCCAAGGCTCGTCTTCCCGGTCCCCGGCGGCCCGGTAAAGAGCAGGATCGAGCCCTGCTTCTCGTGTTTGAGCTTCATCACGGCCAGATGCTGGATGATCCGCTCCTTCACCTTTTCAAGCCCCGTGTGGTTGGCATCGAGGACCTTCCTGGCCTCTGCGATATCGACGATTGCCGTCTCCTCCGTCACCCATGGGAGCTCGAGGAGCAGGTCCAGGTAGTTCCGGATGATATGGCTCTCGTGGTTCTGCCCGCCGGAGGACTCGAGTTTCCGTGCCTCTGCAAGCGCCTTCTTCCTGACCTCCTCTGGCATCTTCGACTGTTCGATCCGCTCCCGGTATCCGGAATCACCGGATGGACCCCCCTCATACTCGTTCAGCTCCTCCTGGATCAGCTTCAGCTGCTCCCGGAGCATCGCCTCCCGGTTCGACTTGTGCACCTTCTCAGAGACCTTCTGGGCTATCTCGACCCGGAAATTGATATGGTCGCGAAGCTCACCAAGGAGGTCGAGGAACATCCGGCCTCGCTCCCGTGCCGATTCGGTCTCGAGAATGGCCTGCTTCTCACTGACGGGAGCGGGGGCAAACAGCAGGACGTACCCGATGACCTGGTCGACCGAGTCCATCGTGTCGATGGAGTGGATGAATGGCCCGGATCCCTGGAATTTGCTGCTGATATCATGGATAATAGCCCGGATCTCGGTGAGGAGTGTTTTTCTCGCCTCTTCATCGAGGTCAGGCCGGTCAGGGAGGTGCGTGCAGGTGGCAGAGAAGCGGCCGTCCCGTTCGGTCAGTTCCGATACGCGGGCTTTCTGATAGGCGAAGGCCTCGATCACGTACCCGTCATCGGAGGGATCGGCAGTGGTGACCTTCACGAGGCAGCCGACCGGGTAGAACGGATCCTGGGATTCCTGGTGTTCCCCGGATTCCTCCTTCCTGGCCAGGGCGAGTGCTTCTGCAGGTCCACCCTGGTTAAGGGCTGCTGCCAAGGCTTCACCGATAGATTTTTCGACGTTCAGCTTCGTCCGGGTCTGGGGAAAGACCACGATTTCGGAGAGGGGAATGACAACGAATTCCTGGTTTTTGGGGGTGGTGAATCCAAACATTGGTATGAACCTTTTCGTGGGAGTGCTGTGGTGCCGGATTATGCTTCCGGATTACCTGACCTTCCTGATGATCCTCACCAGGAGGTCAAGGTCATCGTGATCAAGGGATTCCCGCATTCGTTCGACAAGCAGGGTGAGGGCGTTCTCTTCGACCCGGGCAATCCTCCGGCCTTTCTCGGTCAGGCGGATAAAAATGACCCTCCTGTCCTCCGGGGATCGCTCCCGGTAGACACACTCCATGCTCTCGAACCGGTTGATCAGCTCGGTGATGGTGGGCTTCGAATTACTCGTGATCTCGGCGAGGCGGGTGAAGGTCACCTCACCCTGTTCATCGATGGTCTTCAGGTACCCGATCTGCTTCACCGTGATGTCGGGGATCCCGCATTCAGAGAGGAGGGCGGAGGAGGTCTCATTTCGTATCCTGATCAGCTGTTCCACCGCTGCCAGCAGCCGTTCCTCCGCGTCCATGACCTCTGCCTGTAATTAGTTAGGTTCTCCCTAATAATAAGCTTGAGATCGGGACATCATCTTCAAGTGCATCCTCTCTTATCAGAGAGAGAGCCCAAAAACAATGAAACGAATCAGTACGCGGAGATGTTATCAAAATAGACCTCACGGA
>JAJRBU010000204.1 GCA_028679315.1 Methanoregulaceae archaeon | reverse complement strand
ATCAGAACTATGTAAAAGTGTAACAGATACATATCCTGTCATAAAATTTCATGATGCCGCAGTGAGATCGTTCGCATTGAAATTTTACCCATCCATGGAGTGTATTATGATGAAATAACCTCGCATAAGACCTCATTTTTTAGGAAAGTTTTATATATATTACGATAGAGCATATGATGAATACATTTATATCATGGAATTGGGCGCCAAATCAGTCTGTGTTTCATGATTGGAGGATGTATACAAAGCATATATGCTGAGGTGTTCGTATGAACATGAAAGGGGTAATGTATACTGTCATTCTGCTACTGGCGGCCACCATGCTGGTGCTCCCCGTTTCGGGCGCTTTCACGGTGACCGGCATCAGCCCTGATAGAGGGAATAATACCGACTGGGTCTACGTTGATGTTACGGGAACCGAACTCCCGGAAGCATTCAGCGTGATTCTGACCAATGGACCTGCCAATACATCCAACATTATAGGGCAGTACTATCACTTCTACAATGCCGGATGGATCTCCTGTTTCTTTGACCTGGATGGCCAGGAGGCAGGGGCCCGGACGGTAGTTGTTGTGAACAAGTCAGATGGATCAGAAGCGGTTCTCGAAGGAACACCGTTCCTTGTGGAGAATCTTCCGCCAACGGTATCATCGGTAACTCCGATTTCTGGTATCAACACCCAGGACAGTGTGAATCTCACCGTGAAAGGAAGTGATTTCCTAGAGGGTGCAACGGTGGTTCTTACCAATGGGACCTCAACCATTGCGGGGGAGGATACGGTGGTATCAGCCACAACGATAACCTGTTCCGTCAACCTCTTGGGTGCTGCTGCCGGGAAATGGTCGGTGGAAGTGACCAATACCGATGGGAAGACCGGATTACTCAAGGATGGGTTCACGGTCTGGAATCCTGCACCCACGGTGATAAACATAACTCCTTCCGGTGGGAGTAATGATGATTATTCTGTAGTTTGTGAGGTGGAAGGAACCGGATTTATAGATGGAGCATCGGTCAACCTTTCCATGGCCGGGCAGCCTGATATCGAAGGAAGCATTGCACCTGTAAAATCAACATCACTCGCCTGTTCCTTTGATCTCACCGATGCCAAAGTCGGTGCCTGGGATGTTGTGGTAACCAACACTGACGGTCAATCCGGGACCCTTCTTGATGGCTTCCTCATCACCTATCCGAATGCCCCGACCGTCACAGCCGTTGAGCCATCCAAGGCGGTAAACAGTGGAATCGTCACGATCACGAACCTCTCTGGGACCGGCTTTGAGGAGGGTGCAACGGTCAACTTTACCAAAGGCAAAGCGACCATCGCAGCCGAGAATGTCGTGGTGAACAGTCTGGAAAATATCACCTGTAAAGTGAACCTGACCGGAGCACAAACCGGGAAATGGAATATTACCGTCACCAATGACGACGGACAGTCAGGAACGCTTACTGAAAAATTCGAAGTCGTCTTCCCGGCACCCGAAGTTACCAGCGTTACCCCGCCATCGGGGGTCAACAATGCCATCGTCCCGGCAACGATATCCGGAACATTCTTCCAGGCTACTCCGACGGTGAACCTCACCAGGGACGCTGCAACCATCTCCGGCACGAATGTGACGTTTGTGAACGCCAATACTATCAAATGTGACCTGCCTCTGATAGGAGCAGCACTTGGGAACTGGAGCCTTGTTGTGGTGAACCCCGACTCGCAGGAGTCCGGAGCAGTAAACTTCACCGTTGAGAACCCGAAGCCGACCGTCTCGTCCATCACTCCTTCGAAAGGGACTAACGATACCGTTGTAGCTGTCACGATATCCGGTGCCTATTTCATGCACACCCCGAATGCACCAAGGGTCAACCTGACGCTTGGGACCGACATCATCCCGGGTGAGAATGTAACCGTGACGGATCCCAGGAATATCACCTGCGAATTCAACCTGACCGGGAGAGCAATCGGCCAGTGGAACCTGATCGTGGTGAATCCCGACGGGAAGACAGGGGGGTTACGCAATGCCTTCAGGATAACGACCCCTCCGCCGGTCCCTGATTTCACGGCTAGCCCGATCTATGGTACAGTCCCCCTGACGGTCCGGTTCACTGATCTCTCCACCAACTACCCCTACATCTGGTCATGGAACTTTGGGGACGGTTCAATCGTCACCGGCATCAACCAGGCAAACCCGGTCCATGTGTATAATACCCCCGGGGTATACAATGTGACGCTGTACGCACTGAACAGCGATGGTGTCGGGGAGAAGATCACGAAACTCTCGTATATCACCGTCGTTGAAACCCCGGTGGCAAACTTCACGGCAACCCCGATGTCGGGACCTGCCCCGCTCTTCGTCCAGTTCGCCGACACGTCCGATGGTGATCCCTACAGGTGGGCCTGGAAGTTCGGTGACGGGCAGATCTCTGATCAGAAGAACCCCTACTTCCTCTACAAGAACCCCGGGCTATACCAGGTCGAACTGACCGTCTACAACAAGGCGGGATCCGATACCGCAACAAAGACGATAGAAGTCCTTGTCTCACCCCCGGTGGCTGAATTTACCGCGAACAGGACCGCAGGAGACAGCCCCCTGGCAGTCAGCTTCACGGATCTCTCGACGGGAGCACCCACCAACTGGTCATGGAAGTTCGGGGACTCCGGCAGCTCGAACGAGCAGAACCCGGTGTATGTGTTCTCAAGCGCCGGAACCTATGGTGTCCAGCTGACGGCCAGCAACGCGGCCGGGACCAGTACTGAAACGAAGAACGGATACATCGTCGTTGGTCAGCCAATCAAGGCCAACTTCAGTTACACGCCCAGCAACACAGGATATACCGCCCCCCTCAGTGTCGCCTTCAACGATCTCTCCAGCGGCAATGTCCTCAAGTGGAACTGGAACTTCGGAGATGCCCATATCTCCAATGAAAGGAACCCGATCCATACGTATCCCTCCCCTGGGACCTATTCCATCACCCTGTCGGTACTCGGCCTTACCGGGAGCGACTCGATCACAAAGACCATCACGGTTGTATCCCCGCTGATGGCGGATTTCATCGCAGAGCCGACCACCGGCTCGGCGCCGCTCACGGTCGTACTCTCTGACCGATCGATCGGCGATGTCGTCAGTCGGGAATGGGTTATCATGGACAATCCGGAAGAGACTGCAAAGAACATCGTATACTTCTCCGAGGGACAGGGTGACCAGATCTATACCCTCACCGAACCGCGTCTCTATACTGTCAGGCTGACCATCAGGGACCCCAACGGGAAATCTGACTCCGAGACAAAGACAAACTACATCAACGTCCTCCCCTTCCCGTAAAGCATACGGGAAGAGACCTCAGCTTTTTTAAACGACCGAATCAGGAACAAGAAGGGAAATCCTGACTGGATCTTTCAAAGCGGAATCTTGCTGCCGATCGCGGAGTTTATCTCCGAAGGCTATTCTCGTTCTCTCTCTTTCAGGTCCCGGATCCTGTCCCGCAACGCTATTGCCTCTTCAAACTCGAGGTTCTCGGCAGCCCTGTTCATCCGGGCTTCGAGCTCGATGATCAGGTTTGGTATATCTCTCTTCGGGATGTGCCGGGTCTCTTTCAGGTCCACTTCCTTTTCCGGGACCGGTTTTCTGATGGTCATCGGGCTGATATGATGGACCCGGTTGTATTCCAGCTGCAGGGCTCGTCGCCGTTCTGTCTCGCTTACTGCTGCTTTGATCGAGTCGGTAAGGGAGTCGGCATACAGTACGACCCTGGAGTTCACGTTCCTGGCAGCCCTCCCTATGATCTGGATCAGGCTCCGGGCATCCCGTAGGAAGCCTTCTTTGTCGGCATCGAGGATCCCGATGAACCCTACTTCGGGAATGTCGAGGCCTTCCCTGAGTAGGTTGATCCCGACAAGCACATCGAACCTGCCGAGCCGGAGCTCCCGGATGATCTCTGTCCTCTGAAGGGTATCGATCTCGGAATGGAGGTACCGGGTCCGTATCCCTCTCCCTGCCAGGTACTCGGTCAGCTCTTCCGCAAGCCGCTTTGTCAGGGTGGTGAGGAGGATACGGTCCTGTCTTCCTATCGTGGCCTGGATCTCACCCATCACATTTTCAGTTTGGCCTGCAGTGGTTCTCACCTCGACAACCGGGTCCACGAGCCCGGTTGGCCGGATGATCTGTTCAACGATCCGGCCCGAGTGCAATAGCTCGTAAGGACCTGGTGTTGCCGAGACAAAGATCACATTCCTCATGTACGTCTCAAATTCTCTGAACATCAGGGGACGGTTGTCAAAAGCACTCGGCAGCCGGAACCCGTAATCCACGAGCGCCTGCTTACGTGAACGATCCCCACGGTACATGCCGTTGAGCTGGGGGATGGTCTGGTGGCTCTCATCGATGAAGAGGAGCAGGTTCTCCGGGAAATAATCCAGGAGACAGTATGGCTTCTCCCCCGGTTTCCTGAAATCAAAATGGCGGGAGTAGTTCTCGATCCCCTTGCAGGTCCCGGTCTCTTCAATCATCTCGATATCATACATGGTCCGCTGGGAGAGCCGGTGAGCCTCGATCATCCCTAATTCCGGCAGACGCTCTTCCAGTTCCTGCTGGATCGATCGCAGGGCCTTTTTCTGGAGATCCTGGGGGATAACATAGTGCCGGGCGGGAAAGACATAAAAGTACCCCATCTTCTCCTTCACCAACCCGGTATTCTTGTCTATCTCCGCGATCCGGTCAATCTGGTCGCCGAAGAGTTCGATGCGGATGATATTGTTGAAATACCCCGGGATGAGATCGATCGTATCCCCTTTCACCCTGAACCGTCCCGGCATCAGCTCGATCTCATTCCGTTCGTAGAGGCTCTCAACTAGATGGCCGATGATCTCCCTCCTGGAGATGGTATCCCCCACCTTCAGCTCGAACCCCATGTTCCGGTAATGTTCAGGCCGGCCGAGACCGTAGATGCAGGAGACCGAGGCTACCACGATCACGTCTTTTCTCGAGAGGATCGATGCCGTTGCTGAGAGGCGCATCATCTCGATCTTCGGGTTGATCTGGGCGTCCTTCTCGATGTACTGGTCTTTGGCCGGGAGGTAGGATTCCGGCTGGTAATAGTCATAGTACGAAACGAAGTATTCCACGCGGTTGTCGGGGAAGAACTCCTTGAACTCGTTCCAGAGCTGGGCTGCCAGGGTCTTGTTGTGAGCGATCACAAGCGCCGGTCTCTCTGACTCGCTGATCACGTTTGCCATCGTGAAGGTCTTTCCGGAACCCGTCACTCCGAGAAGTGTCTGGAACCGTTCGTCCTGTTCCAAACCGGAGACGAGCTTCGCGATGGCTTCAGGCTGTGATCCTGCCGGCCCGAACCGTGCCCTGAGATTGAATCCTGTCATGGAACGAGCTCCTTTTTCCTGAGGAGATGGTGATACGCGATGGCAAACCGGTGGGCTTCATCCCTGATCTCCTGGAGATACAGGGAACCCTGCTCTTTTCTTGACAGGGGAAGCGGGGTGGTCCGGCCTGGGACAAATACCTGCTCCTCCCTCTTTGCAAGCGCGATGACAGGGATACCGGCACTGATCTCCTTCAGGACTGCCAGTGCTGATGACAGCTGGGTTCTCCCCCCGTCAACCACGATCAGGTCTGGCAATGGTGCACCTTCCTCGAGGAGCCGGGTATATCTCCTGCGGATAATCTCCCCTATGGCCTTCGGGTCATCGATACCTTCCACCGTCCTGATCCTGAACCGGCGGTACTGTTTCTTCTCGGGTTTTCCATTCCTGAACCGGACCATGGAGCCGACCAGTGATGATCCTGAGAGGTGGGAGATGTCAAAGCATTCGATCATTTCAGGGGGTGAGTCCAGTCCGAGTGCTTCCTGGAGCTCCAGCACCCTCACCTGCCCGGCATAGAACACGGTCTCGATGTTCTTCGCAACAAGGTCGAGGAGTCGTCTCTTTGCACCGATCTTGGGGACCGTTACGGTCACCTGCTTCCCCCTGGCGAGGGAGAGAAATTCCCCCACCGGTTCCCCGACCGGTTCAGGCAGGATGATCTCAGCAGGTATCGGGTTGTCTGAGTAGTACTGGATCAGGAACTCTTCAAAAAATTCCGGGTGGTAGTCAAATGAAAACTCGCTCTTGTTGCCGAGCGTTCCCCGGTATACATTGAAGAGCATGAGGTGCACGGTCCCCTGGAAGGCACGGTAGTTGATGATATCCTCGTCCCCTTCTTTCCGCCGGGAAATATCCTGCCGTGAGGAGAGGTGTTCCAGTGCGTGGATCTGGTCACGGATAACAAGTGCCCCTTCAAAATCCTCCCGCCGCGATCGCTCAGCCATCTCCTGTTTCAGGTTCCCAAGAAGCTCCGCGGTTTTACCCTTGAGCACGAGGGTTGCGTTCCTGACAAGATGGGCATACTCCTCGCTGCTGATCGCTCCCTTGCATGGGGCGCTGCAGGTGTGGATATGGTAGCGGAGGCAGCCCCTCTTCTGGATTTTTTTGCAGGTCCGGAGCCGGAAGGTCCGTTTCAGGACGTCCCGGATGTAATCCCGCTCGGCTGCCGAGACGAAGGGGCCAAAGAACGTCCCCTTCCCTGACGGGTTCCGGGCGATCCTGATGGCAGGAAAGGGGTCATCGGTGAGATGGATGTAGGCATAGGCTTTCGCATCCTTCAGGTCGATGTTGTACTGGGGCTGGTGCTTCTTGATCAGGCTGTTTTCAAGGATCAGCGCTTCGACCTCGTTTCCCGTGACGATATAATCCAG
>JAJRBU010000124.1 GCA_028679315.1 Methanoregulaceae archaeon | reverse complement strand
CCCCGCAGCAACGGAGGCACCCGGAGACCCCGAACTTGATCTTGGCCGGAAACTCTTCCTGGTGATACTTCTTCTCCAGTTCGAGTCCGAGCCCGGTTGAATCCTGGACGCCATACGTGCAGACGTCGGTTCCGAGGCAGATCTGAACATATTTGACACAGGGGGCAGTCTCCTTTTCAGCCAGCGGCCCGAGATCCCTGTAAAGAGCGGCAAGGTCCTTTTCAGGGATACCGATCAGCATGAAACGCTGCCCGGAGGTGAGTTTCATCATCGGAACCTTGTATTTCCTCCCCACAGCAGCAAGGTTCTCGAGTGCTTCAGGGGTGACAAAAACCCCTGGTATCCGGGTTACCACCGCGAACGTCTTTCCGTCCCTCTGGGGGATTGCGCCGGTATGATGGGGCATGTGCGGTATCCCCCTTCAGAGAAGTTTTGTCTCCTCGGTTGGTTTCGGCACCTTGATCACTAGCACTCTGAATACCGATCCACTCTCGTTGAACCAGCGGTGCGGAATCCTTGCCGGGCTCTCGATCAGGGTATCTGGTCCTACCGTCTCCCGCTCCTCTCCAATCTCTACCGTTCCGGTCCCTTCAAGCACGTAGAAGAGCACATCGACCGGGGTCATGTGTCTCTTCAGGGATTCCCCCGGCTGGAGTGTGATCATGACCACGACTGCGTGGGGGATTTCGCAGAGCTTTCGTGCATCCACATGGTGGGGGTTGGGCGAGCTTGTCGCCATGGTAGCATCAACGATCTTCATACAAACACCGATCCTTCCTCATCTCTCTGCAGGATTGTTCGCTTCCTATCAATATGATTTGTCCTCTCGTGCGCCGGCCACCATCAGATCACGCACACTTTGCAGTCCTGGCTCCCGCACGCAAGGTTTTCGATCTTCCATTTCAGGGCCCATCACTTGATGGCACGGATGATCTCTATGATCTCAAGACCACTCTCGGTCAGGGCGTACTCGGTCCTGAACGGCTTTCCTCTCTCCAGCAGTACTTGACGTCCTCGTGAAGAACTTCGGGATCCGGAAGAACAGCAGTGTTGAAGAGGACCTGCCGCGGATGGTCCCGGCCCTCTGAAGCGAAACCAATAAGAGTGGAACCACTGGATTCCTTAACGGGAAGGATGACACAGGATGGCAGAATTCGACCTTGAAAAGGCAGAGAAGCACGATGAGAAGAGAGCGGAGCTGCGGGGGAAGGTGCTCCGCTTGAAGGATCTCGTGGAATACCAGGATAGCACGGTCGCGAGCCGTATGATCGTGAACCGGAAGGTGGGAAGCATCACCCTCTTCTCTTTCGATGAAGATGAAGGGCTCTCCGAGCACACAGCCCCCTTCGATGCCGTGGTCACCATCCTTGACGGGGAATGCGAGGTCTGGGTTGAGGGAACCACCCATCAGATGAAAGAAGGGGAGACGATCATCTTCCCGGCCAATGCACCGCATGCCCTCTCTGCGATCACCCGCTTCAAGATGATGCTGACGATGATCAGGGGATGACGATGGCGGGCGATGAGAAGGATGGATACTACTGCTCGATCTGCGGCGGGATCCCCCCCGACAAGATCAAGACGAAACGAATCCTGATCGATGGTAAGGAGACAGGGATTGACCACCTGGAGTTCATCCTCGATGACGTGAAGAAGCTGCACCTGACCGATGAAGAGGAGATCGTGGCAGAGATTATGAAACGGGTCAGGGTCTTCAACTACGTGCCGACAAAGAAGGCGGACCGGTATGCGGAGGCACTGCTCCGGGAGTACCGCCAGCAGGAGACAGGGTAATGCTTGATCGCTGCCCGGGGGCAGCAAACCTCCGGACCCCGACCCTCACGATCAAGAAGTGCCCGGAGTGCGGCGAGGAGATCGAGATCTTTTCAAACGATGTCGCCGTGAACTGCAGCAGGTGCGGATTCACTGTGTACAACGACGCCCTCTCCTGCGTCCAGTGGTGCAAGTACGCGAGAGAGTGCGTTGGGGAGGAGACCTACCGCAAGCTCACCTCTCATCAGGCAAAGGAAGAGGTATGAGGCGGAGGCTTGTGCTTCCTTCTGTTCATGACAGGCTGGACAATCCATGCATCATCCATGGGAAAGGATCCCGGTATTTTTTAGCACTATAACCAGAAAGCAGCCTGCAAAAGACAGTACCGGCCCTGCCTGAAGAACGACCAGATACTGGAACCATATGGCATGACGTTGAGGATACACTGGATTCATCATTATTCAGGAACCATGGAGGGAACACAATATGAAACGTAAGATCATTGATATCGATCAGAAAAAATGCACCGGCTGCGGCAAGTGCATCCCGGACTGCCCGGAAGGGGCCCTCCAGTTGATCGATGGCAAAGCCAGGCTGGTCAGCGACCTCTTCTGCGACGGTCTTGGTGCATGCATGGGGACCTGCCCTGAAGGGGCTATCGCCGTCATCGAGCGGGAAGCGGGGGCGTATGATGAAAAGGCCGTGATGGAGAATGTTGTCCCCCAGGGACCAGCGGTGATTAAGGCACATCTTGAACACTTGATAGGGCATGGGGAGAACCTGTACGACCAGGCGATCGAATATCTCAACGAGCACCATATTCCCGTCCCCTCGCACCTGATTCCCGGTTCCGCCACGGAGACGGGATCATGCAGCCATCCCTCCTTTGCCGGATGCCCCGGCTCTGCAGCACGGAGCATTCAACGGAGAGCCCGGGATGGATACCGGCAGCAACCCGGGGAGACGGGATCCGAACTGCGACAGTGGCCGGTACAGCTGAAGCTCCTCAATCCGGAAGCTCATTACTTTGACGATGCCGACCTGCTTATCGCAGCAGACTGTGTTCCTTTTGCCTATGCCGGCTTTCACCGGGATTTCCTGAAGGACAGGATCGTGATCATATTATGCCCGAAGCTGGATACAGACATTGAAGGATATATCACGAAACTGAAGGAGATCTTCTCCCTCCACGAGATCAGGTCGATTACCATCCTCCACATGGAAGTCCCCTGCTGCAGCGGGGTAACGTACATCATCGACCAGGCATTGAAAGGGTCGGGAAAAAACATTCCCGTACAAGAGTACACGGTCATGATCGACGGAGGGGTCGTGCAATCCTGATCAGAGCGGAAACCACACGATAATACCCAATCTCGTAGACCTCGCGGCGATATCCGGGATATTAAACTTTTCTTCCCTCGTTGATTTGGGAATAGTCCTGGCTGTCACTCTCATTCTTCCCCGGTTTTATCCAGGTGAGAAACCTGGTCAGGGGGGCTGTGAAACGGGATCGGATCGGATCACTGATTCCTGGAATCTGATGGGAAGGATCTCTCACGGTAACATAGTAAATGATTCCTGACCTTGGGATCCTGCCCAGAAGTAAATCTACTTAAGTGAGATCTCCCTTGACTTTATCATGGCCAAGAAGACACTCGCCACGGGCCATTAGTGTTTGGGGTTGCGGATAACCCCTACTTCCTCATAGCAGGGCAGCATGGACCCGAGTCATGCTGGATTGTTCCTTATCGGGAAACTGGAACATTCCGACAGGAACGGATCCCTGAACGGATCGTGCACGGCAAGGGCAGCGGGGTCCAGGAAGGTATGCATGAGCAGGGAAGATTACAACGGGGCGAAATGGTTGCAGGAAAGAAAAAGAAGAGGCTCCCTTCCTGCAGCAGAGGGTAGTGTCGAAGGGTCTCCTTATGCAAATCCGTTCACCATGGCCGCTGCCAGAGGCAACCGCCATGGGGGAGGGAAAAGGAATATTCAAAGAATTATCATCGGTATCCTCAAGCAACGACAGGAAATGACGTTATGACCGACAACAGCAAGAACCCGGCAAAGGTCGGGATGAACCAGGGACCAACCGGCAGAGGAAGGTCCATTCAGGACTGGTGGCCGAACCAGGTGAACGTGAAGATGCTCCACCAGCACTCCCCCCTGTCCAATCCGATGGGCAGGGAGTTCAACTACGCTGAGGAGTTCAAGACACTCGACCTCGCAGCCGTGAAAAAGGACCTGCGGGCGCTGATGACCGAATCGCAGGACTGGTGGCCGGCGGATTTCGGCCACTACGGGCCCCTGTTCATTCGCATGGCATGGCACAGCGCAGGCACGTACCGCATTGGTGACGGCCGTGGCGGCGCCGGTTCCGCCCAGCAGCGTTTCCCGCCCCTCAACAGCTGGCCCGATAACGCGAACCTCGACAAGGCACGCCGGCTGCTCTGGCCAATCAAGCAGAAGTATGGCCGCAAAATCTCGTGGGCCGACCTCCTGGTCCTTACCGGCAACGTCGCCCTTGAGTCGATGGGATTCAAGACCTTCGGCTTCGCCGGCGGCCGTGAGGATGCTTGGGAGCCGGACGAAGACGTTTACTGGGGTGCAGAGAATGAGTGGCTGGGTGACAAACGCTATTCCGGCGACCGGAACCTCGAAAATCCGCTCGCTGCCGTGCAGATGGGCCTGATTTACGTCAACCCGGAGGGTCCGAACGGCAACCCGGATCCGGTCGCTGCGGCCAGGGATATCCGGGAGGTCTTCGCCCGCATGGCAATGAATGACGAAGAGACGGTTGCGCTCATCGCCGGCGGTCATGCGTTTGGCAAGAGCCACGGTGCCGGCCCCGCGTCACATGTAGGGCCGGAGCCCGACGCAGCCCCCATCGAGGAGCAGGGCCTTGGGTGGAAGAGCAGTTACGGCACAGGCAAAGGGAATGACACGATCACGGGTGGCCCGGAAGTGATCTGGACCCAGACACCGATCAAGTGGAGCAACAACTTCTTCCGGAATCTGTTCACGTTTGAATGGGAACTGGAAAAGAGCCCTGCCGGCGCATACCAGTGGAAGCCGAAGGGCGGCGCCGGTGCCGGGAGTGTACCGGATCCCCATGATCCCTCGAAGCGTCGTGCGCCAGGTATGCTGACCACCGACCTCTCACTCAGGTTTGACCCTGTCTACGAGAAGATATCACGGCGCTTCTATGAGCACCCGGACGAGCTGGCGGACGCATTCGCCCGGGCATGGTTCAAACTGACGCACCGCGACATGGGTCCGCGTTCACGCTATCTCGGCCCGGAGGTTCCTGCCGAAGAACTCATCTGGATTTTCATAGAAACGTCTTGAAATTTTCTCGTAGTGCGGATCAAATTTCAATGCAAGATCAGTAGTGAGCATCCTCGGTTCTTGACGCTTCGTCTTGTCGTGTGCTTCAGGAACTGTGCCAGCACCTGCACCATGTTT
>JAJRBU010000113.1 GCA_028679315.1 Methanoregulaceae archaeon | reverse complement strand
CTCTCTCGTTCAGAAACGCAATTTTGTTATCTTTATGGATTGCGATTGCATCAAATGACTGCTCAAGGAGCCGCAGATACGTCTGTTCGCTTTCACGTAATGCCGCTTCTGCCCTTTTTCTTTCATTAATGTCACGAATGATAACGAGATCGGCAGGTTTTCCTTCATACACAATGAGACCGGCATTTAATTCAACAAATGACCTGCCGCCGTCTTTTTTCATGAGGATTGTTTCGTATATGGAAGGAAAGGATTCACCGGATATCCTCCGCGTATACTTGTCGACAAGTTCAGAAAGATTATCAGGATGAACGAAATCAGTGAACGGTCTTCTGACCATCTCGTCAGGAGCCCCGCCCCAGTAGTCTCCCAGACGCGGATTGCACATTTTTATGACGCCATCCTGTATAACACAGATGCCATCATTCGCCCGGTCTATGAAAGTCCGGTATTTCTCTTCACTCTCCCGCAACTCCGTTTCAACACGTTTACGTTCGGTAATATCCCGGATTGCAACCTGAACCGCAGGTCTGCCATTGATCGTTGTTTTTACTCCGCGCCCTTCAGCAACAACCGTTGCTCCGTCTAGACGGATCATGTGTAATTCAATCGGGGGTGTCGTTTTCCCGTCAAGATCTTTTTCGATATTTCTCCGGACTGTATCACGGTAATCCGGATGGATCACCTCAAGGATATCTTTTCCAAGAAGTTCATGGGCATCCCTGGCTCCAAACATTCTCAGTGCAGCTGGATTCAGATACCTGATTTTGCCATCCTGATGTACGATGACAGAATCCGGTGATATGTCGACAAGCGTACGGTAGCGTTCTTCGCTTTCCCGCAGAGCATCTTCCGATTTCTTTCGATCGGTGATGTCACGTGCGATCATCGCGATACGTGTTACTTCTCCGCCGACAATGACCGGGTAGGCAACGGTGTCGTACCATCTGCCGTCGCGTTCATCTTCATACCTCACCAGCTGTTTCTTTCTTATCACCTGATTTGTCAGCTTTCGACGGGATTGTGCAACATTATCAGGAAGGAGAGTATCTGCCAGTTTACCAATCAGGTTATCTCCATATTTTTTGAACTTGTCAGCGGCGGTTTCGTTCAAATCCAGAATGATACCCCGGGTATCCATCAAAATGACAGTATCTGTCGGGGAGTTCATAAGTGCCCGGGCCGTCGCCTCACTCTCCTGCAGCGCCCACTCGCCTTTTTTTCGCTGGGTAATATCCTCAAGAATGATGGATACCCCCTTCCGTCCATCGTCAAAGACCGTGGGTGCTATCCGGCAGGATACAATAATGCCTTTGGAACGGAACTCAATCTCTCCGGACCATTCAATACCAGCTATACCCTCTTTGATCCTTTCGATGAATTTCACGAACAATTCATCAAAGACCAGGGCAACGGGTGTATATTCAATATTTTTGCCCACAAGGTTTTCACTGTCGGTTCCCGCAAGCGTACAAAATGATTCATTGACAAAGATGATCCGCAGAAAACTGTCGAGCTGTACAACCATTTCTGCAGATATTGAAAGCACTGCAGAAAGCGGGACTCTTTGCGATATCCTGTAGATTTTTGCCATCCCGAACCGGTGCAACTCTACCTGTCCCGAAACAAGAAGAGTCTCAAGGTATCGCCCGGCGGTATTCCGGTTGATATGTACAGACGCCACAATCTCTGTTATACTCAGGCCTTGCGGGTTTTTTTGCAATAGATCTTTTATCTGATCAGTAACCTCTTTTTTCAGGACCATTACTGAGAATCTTATTGGGTTGTCCGGATATATTAATCAGATATTTGCACTGGCAACTTCGATAAATCTCGTGACAGTCCACCCGTTCGGATGTATTCTTATGTTCTATACATATTTGGAAAGCCCTCATTATACAGAATTCTTCTGGAAAAGCAGAACCTGACGAGCCGCCTCAATTCCGGGATTGTGGGTCTCATTTCTAACCAGTACTCTATACTGCGGGAGATCAGGCAGCAGACAATATGTTTGTTTCCCGAACTGAAGTGTACTCTCTCGCGACCGCAATTAGGACAGGCACCACCGGGAGATCCGCTCCTTCTCTTCAGGTATGGACTGGCGATAGTCACAAACTACCCTATTCAGGTCCCGATATCCGCGTTCAACCCATCAAAGCAGGAATGCAGAACCTTAATATAACCGTGTCTGAAATAACAATCTCTTGTAAGGTGTAGAGGTGAATCCTAAATTATTTGGTGATACCAGAGACCTGTTCAAGTACGATCTCATGACATCGGTGATGAAAGGTTTCAAAGGCAGTATCGAGCGGATTACTATTGTCCCGATGCTCACGAAATATGATCCGAATTTCAAAGGGAATCCGGGTTGCAGGAACACGAACCTGATCGCATGTTTCCGGCGCCTAAGACGGAAAGAAGAGGTAGACTGCTATTATGACGAATTGAAAAGCTACCTCAAGAATCTCAAAACTGAAATTAAAAGGGAGAAAGTCCGGGTGAGAATCGAAAAAAATGAGATCTTCTCCCAGCAGAATCGGGATGCCTATTTCAAAAGTATCTATGAAAATTTTCCTCAGAACAGCCTGATCCTTATCGATCCTGATACGGGACTCAGGGAACAGGCTTTCACCGAAAAACATCTCTCATTTGCAGAGCTGAAGCAGTTGTATCAACATCTCGATTTGAACTCCATCCTGATGGTTCACCAGAACTACCTGCGCCGGAAATTGCCCGCACCCAGTCAACCGGCCCAAAAGAGCCGCCAGGTGCAGGACCTGACCGGTGAACCACCTCTGGTCATCGCAGACAATACGGTTATGTTTATATTCCTGACAAAAGACACAGAAAAACGTGAGGCCCTCTCTGCCATCCTGAGAAATTATGCAAGGGTTGAACAGGTAGCTGCAAGAAATAAAAAATCGGAACGTGTGCTCGAAATCATTGATCCCATGGCTCCTCTGTAGCGTTCTGTGAACGGAAAAGCTGCCCTTTATTACGTGAATTATTCCTCCCCGGAATTATGGCTGCACTGCAAACAGAGGAGGAAAAGTATGAATGCTTTAACTTCTGACAAGGAGATCAACAAAGAAGGAATGCGTCTGTTTGGCTCTTTTCATATCATGCATGGGAAGGCGGGACAATTCTCTACGGGTCATCATTATTAAGAATTCTTCTGGAAAAGCAGGACCTGACAGGAATTATCTGCGCTGGGAGTACGCCCCCTGCTATGATATTTCTTCAATTGTGCAATTTTTCCATTGTCCCGGGCGGTCTTAATCTTATTGCATCATATAACGATCTGGAAAGGAACGGATTTGCAGTGGAACAAAATCAGGCTCTGAAAACCTATATCTCCTCCTCCGCGGTGTAATGCCGAGCGGTAAAAAAAAAGTACCGATGGTGCAGCTTCGGGATGTGCTCATCAGGGCAGGCTTTTGGAACGTTCGTACATACCTCCAGAGTGGTAACCGTATTAGTAGACTCCGGGCTTCGGCACATGAAATCGGGGAATGTGCACATGAACTGATTAAAAGGCATATCGGGCCTGATCTTGCGGTCGTCGTAAAGACAGGGTCAGAGTT
>JAJRBU010000245.1 GCA_028679315.1 Methanoregulaceae archaeon | reverse complement strand
CACACCCGAAGTACCATCAGTGCCGCTGGTTCCGGCAGCACCGTCGGTTGCTGACGTTCCGTCCTCACCGGACGTACCGTCAGTGCCTGAGGTCCCTTCAACTCCATCCGTACCAGATGTCCCAGCGACCCCGTCTGTACCAGAGGTGCCCGAGACACCACTTGATCCTGAGACC
Source organism: Methanoregulaceae archaeon (assembly GCA_028679315.1). Lineage (GTDB taxonomy): Archaea > Halobacteriota > Methanomicrobia > Methanomicrobiales > Methanospirillaceae > UBA9949. Next base: position 2,753 of record JAJRBU010000245.1, on the reverse strand, counting down.
CCAGACGTTCCGCTAACCCCGGACGTTCCACTAATCCCAGATGTCCCATCACTGCCGGATGTACCGTTGACGCCGCTGGTTCCGGCGACGCCATCTGTTCCTGATGTACCATCCGTTCCGGACGTTCCGCTCTGACCCGACACCCACGGATCCCACCAGTCGGTATCGGTCGGCAGGTGGTTCGTATTGCTGTCCTGCTTGCTGACGTAGCTGGACCCGTTGTAGCTGACGGCATCGTTTGTGGCGTATGTCGTGCCGCTGTCCCACACCCCGCTCCAGTTGACACCAGTGCCGTTTATCCCCGACGTACCGTCAGTGCCTGAGGTCCCGTCGGATCCTGATGTCCCAGCCTCTCCATCGGTGCCACTGGTTCCATCGGTGCCTGATGTTCCAGCCTCTCCATCTGTGCCAGATGTACCATCACTGCTGGTTCCGCTAGTTCCGTCGGTGCCACCAGTACCATCCGTTCCCGAAGTGCCGTCCGTTCCGGATGTCCCCGAAGCTCCGTCGGTACCCGAGGTTCCATTGACTCCATCAGTACCGGAAGTCCCTGAATCACCGTCAGTCCCACTAGTGCCCGCAGCGCCGTCCGTGCCACTGGTTCCATCAGTACCGGACGTGCCAGCAACACCATCGGTACCAGAAGTCCCTGAGACCCCATCCGTGCCTGAGGTCCCGGATACACCGCTAGTTCCTGAGACTCCGGATGTGCCGCTCTCGCCTGACGTCCCGTCCGTGCCACTTGTTCCAGCAAGCCCGTCAGTACCAGAGGTTCCGTCTATACCGTTGGTCCCATCCGTTCCGCTCGTACCTTCCACACCGTCGGTTCCGCTCGTACCGTCGGTACCAGACGTGCCGTTTACGCCGCTGGTCCCAGCTGCCCCATCGGTGCCACTTGTGCCGTCTATGCCGCTCGTGCCGTCGGTACCTGACGTTCCTGAAGTGCCCGCCAGGTCGTCCAGGCGAGCCACAACGCTTGCGTAGGAGCCCGACGGGCTGACGCCGAGTTCCGTCTCAAGGGCAATGATCTCATCGCGCAGCAGGTTGTGGTGCGCCGCAACGTGATAGCCGTAGACATTCGCCCCGTTGATGGCCGTGGCCGCGGTAGTCGAGTCATAGGCCCGGGTGCATCCCGTGAACTGTGTAGCGGTCTTTCCGGTGTACTTGATAATCTCGCTGCCGATCGAGATCGTGCCCTCTGTGCCAAACAGAGCCGTGGATAGAACGGTGATGGTTGTCTGGATTGCGTCTATGGCGCCGTCGAGCGTTGTCGAGGCAAGGTTAGCAGCAGTGAGCAGGTCTACGTTTGCGGCTATCCCGGTCGGGTATTTAGCGGCCATCGGCTATCCTACAAAGCAAAACGGGCCGCCCTTTCGAGCAGCCCGTTATCCGCGCGGCAGGCAAACTTGTCACATTCAATGGCGCATGACTCCGGCCACTATGGCGTCGACGGTCTGGCTCCGGTATTCGTCGGACAGGCGCGTGTGCTCAATGTCTGACGCCTTGTTTGAGCACTCCCGGCAGCGGCAGACGCACCAGGCAGGACCCGACAGGTCAACGCCAAGAAGGTGGCGCAGGCCGTCGGTGAGGCAATCATATTCAGGCTGCATGAATTGATAGGCTGCGGGGTGCAGAACAGCGCGACCGCCGACCAGCAGGCCCAGCCGGCGCAAGGTGCGCATGGCGTATCGTGGCACGCGGATCTCGGTGCCGTCAGGTATGCATAGTGGATGCCCCCAGGTAGGTTTAGATGCAGCTATCGCAGGTTCAGTCATGCGGATTGTAAGCGCCGCCAGGCTCGCCGTTAATGGATCCGCCTGTTCAATTACCTGACGCTACAGGCTTATGTCAAGCTGCTTCGTGGTTTGCAGTGAATTACTGTGTGACTAGTGAGTGTTCTTGGAATGGCAGGACATCAGTTTGCATATCTCGGCGTGCTCGATCCGCAGTCTGCCGCCCGGCATGACCACGGCTTTCAGCTTGCCGGATCGGATCCAGGCGTACACCGTCCACCGGCTTTCACGTACCAGCGCGGCCACTTCGTCGGGACGGTAGAGCTGTTTTTTTAGGTCATGCATCCGTGTGATCCAGCGCACGTTTGGCGATGGCAGCAAGTACGTCACCATTCCAATTCGCGCCGAAATCAGCGATCTCGCGCAGGGCGGCCTCCAGCTCCTTGTTCTCCTGCATCAGTGCGTCCATATCCCTGACGTATGCACTGTTGACGGTCTCCAGTTCCGCGATTCGCTTCCTAAGTTCATATTCTACCCATGCCGCCACGGCTCCTCCTGAACGCATCGTTGGACAAGTGGATTCGTGCCTATCGCCTGTGTCCTTGTTGCAGTAGAGACAGCCTGCCATCACTCACTCCTTTGGGCCGGTCGGCTGGCGGAGTCGATCCCGCGCCATTAACCGCTGACAATGGCGACTAACTCTCAGCGCAACTGGCTGTCAGCCGACCGATAACTGGTGCCGGCCCTCGGGTAACGCACCCGAAGCTTGCGTCCCTGCGCAGCGCTGGAATGGCTAGGTTCGACGCCCCGCAATTCGGAACCGGCATATCCTCAAGCTCTATTCCCATGCCATCGGAAGCATGTGCGATCCGCTGTCGTCCCGGTACCAGTACTCGTACTGCGGGAAGCGCTGCGCGAACACCCACAAATCGCCCAGGTTGACTCGCGTCAGTTGCGCCGAGTCCTCGCGCATCCACAGCTTGAGCACGGACGCCTGGATGCACTGTGCCAGATAACTCA
>JAJRBU010000184.1 GCA_028679315.1 Methanoregulaceae archaeon | reverse complement strand
ATGCAACGAGCCCTGGGGGTAAGGACACGATGGGGCGGGGCGGCCTGTGCTTCATTGCGTGTACAACTGCTGGCGTTTGGGCACATTCCCTACCCGGGATTCATAGTGCTCAGGGATTCGGGGATAAGAAAAGGGAGGGGTTGCCCCCTCCCTTCAGTGCATCATCTACCCATGTTTGACGCTCAGGCCGTCAGTGCAGACGCTACCCATTCTATGGACTACCATCTGCTCGAGTAGTCGCTGCTGTGGTAGTCATAGCTCCATGAGCCATACGTGGACCCGTCGCTGCTCTTGTAGTCATAGAAGTTTGAGCAGCTTGATTCCCCGTCGTGCGAGTCACAGTAGTCCTTGCTGTAGTGGTAGTCGTCGCTATCCGTGCAGGACGAAGTCGGAATTCGGCAGAACTTCCCGCCATTCAGGCTGTAACCTTCCACCACCGTGAAGGAGCCAACCCCCATCCCGGGATAGATGGCTTTAGAGCAATCCGTGATGATCGTCGACTTGTAGTAGCCATTGACGTAGATCTTGACGTATTGCCCCATGGTGCCATTGGACGCCATGCCGGTAAACGTGAACGTGCTGCTCGGGGCAACCGTCCCGCTGTAGAGGACTTGACCGGTACTGTCCTTGACGACAACTGGTGCGGAGGAGTAGCCCGTGTACTTGAGCGTCAGCTTGGTTACTCCGCCACTGCACTGTCCGCAGGTCGGTGCGGGAGGCGGCGGGGGAGTGCAGGAGCCGGTTCCGCCGCACAGCTTGCCATTATTGTAGTCATCAAGGATGAGATACCAGGGTTCGGCTACCTTCCAGGCAGCGCTGTCACCAGCGACCCCGCTTCCCACAGGGTGCAGCACCATCCAGGCATCGGCGTCCGCGATGGTATTGGTAACACATGACGAGTCAGCACAGCCCATGGCATTGAGCTTGGCGGCTACCAGGGCCTTGAAGAGGGTATAGGTCTTGTCCCCGCAGACGGGGGTGCTCATCAGAGCTATGGCCTCTGCCTTGGTGTACGTCTTGCCACCGATGGTGATTGAACTTACCGGCCACGCCTCCGGATGATTCTTCCAGTAGCCGGGAGACTTCGGTATGGTTGAGGCACAGCCATAGTAGTAGGCCTTGTCGGTATCCGTGACCGTTATGTTGTTGTACGTGCCGGTCGTCGTTGCGGTATTCTCGTGCAGACCGACCTGGGCGGGGAACGGACCGATGATGCAGCTGAACGATCCACCAGGAGGAAGTGTTGCCGGTATGGTGCAGGTAGCTGTGCTGTGTAATGTATCGGACAGCGTCAGGCTGGACAGGTCTGTAACCCCGTCATTGGTTACTATGAACTTGTACCAGACCTTCCCGCACGTGGTTGGGGTGCCGCCGGAACCTATGCACCCGTTATACCAGTCGTCTTCTTCTTGGCACTTAGATTCACACCAGGGCTTGTCGGAGCTGTCATCGCACCGGTAGGAGTGCTTGTGGCCACCCCGATCCCTGTCGTGCCGGTCACAGTCGTAGGGATTGTTCTTGCAGTGATCGATGTCGTGATCATCGCACTTGCCGTCGCGATTGTAGTCGCTGTAATCCCGGTCATGCTCCGTCTGTGCCTTCGATTCGCAAGACAATTTGTAGTAGCTGTCGTCGCAACGGTAACCGCGCCGGGACTTGCCGCGGTCGCTGTCGAACTTGGCGCATGCAGCAGGATTGTTCTTGCAGTGATAGATGTCGTTCTCATTGCACTTGCCGTCGCGGTTGTAGTCGCTGCCATCCTTGTCGTTCTTGTCCTCCGTGCTCCGTGACGACTCGCAGAAGGTCTTGTTGGTGCTGTCGTCGCATCGGTAAGAGCGTTTTGTGTTGTTGTGACCCTTGTCGTGCTTTACGCACTCCTCATCGCTCCCCTTGCAGAAGTCGATGTCGCGCTCGTCGCACTTGCCGTCGCGGTTGTAGTCGCTGCGGTCTTTGTCGTGCTCTCTCTGGGCGGAGTATCCGCATGAATCCTTGTTGTAGCTGTCGTCACAGCGGTAGGTACGCTTGAACAGGCCGTGATCCTTGTCGTGCCGGTCACAGCGGTTCTGATCGGCTTTGCAGTAGTTGATGTCGTTCTCGTCGCACTTGCCGTCCCGATTGTAGTCGCTGTGGTCCTTGTCATGCTCGCGCTGGGCGTAGTACCCGCATGAGTCCTTGTTGTAGCTGTCATCACAGCGGTAGGTGCGCTTGCAGTTGTCGTGATCACGGTCATGCTTGGTGCAACGGTCCTTGTTGTCTCCGCAGTAATCGATGTCTTTCTCATCGCACTTGCCGTCGCTGTTGTAGTCGCAGCGGTCCTTGTCGTGCTCCTGACGAGCCCTGCCTTCGCAAGAGTTCTTGTCGGCACTGTCGTCACACCGGAACTTGCGGCGATCGTTGCCATGGTTCTGGTCATGCCCGTCGCAGGTGTAGCGGTTTGACTTGCAGTAGTCGATGTCCTTCTCGTCGCACGTGCCATCGTTGTTGTAGTCACCGCGATCCTTGTCATGCCCTTCGCGGGCCTTGTCTTCGCAGATGGCGCTGTTGGCGCTGTCGTCGCACCGGAAACGCCGCTTCAGGTTGCCTTTGTCCTTGTCGAACTGGTCGCAGGAATACCGGTTGTCTTTGCAGTAATCGACGTCTTTCTCATCGCACTTGCTGTCCTTGTTGTAGTCGCTGCGTCCCTTGTCGGACTTTTCGTCTTCCTGCTTCTTGGTCTCGCACCAGGTCTTGTTGTAGCTGTCGTCACAGCGGTAGGCGCGCTTGGTGCTGCCATGGTTGGCGTCATGTCGGTCGCAGGTGGACTTGTTGTACCTACAGTAGTCGATGTCCTTCTCATCGCACTTGCCGTCGTTGTTGTAGTCGCCGTGATCCCGGTCATGGGCGTCACGAGCTTTGCCGTCGCAGTAGGTCTTGTTGGAGCTGTCATCGCAGCGATGCTTGCGTTTGTTGCTGCCATGCTCGGAGTCGTGCTTATCGCAGGAGTACTTGTTGTACTTGCAGTAGTCGATGTCCTTCTCGTCGCACTTGTTGTCGTGGTTGTAGTCACAGTGGTCCTTGTCGAAATCCTGCTCGCAGGTCGGACAGAGGGCAACCTTAAGGATGTGCTCCAGGTCGGTGTGGTGCCAGTCCTTGCCGTCGGTTGAGATGAATTTCTTGAGGTCAATGTGCGGTACCCGCGGGTTGCAGTAATGGCTCGGGTCGATGTCCTGGACAAACTGACCCATGTACGTACCTGTAGCAGTACCCTTGTTCTCATAGAGCGGCGTATTGGGATAGCTGCCGCAGTACCCCTTGATGGTGCTGCTGGTGAGATCCATGGCGATGCCCGAGGCCGTGCAGGTCATCATTGCGCCTGCAGCGAGAGAGGTCTGCGGACAGGTTACGGCGACCCCTTTGTCATCGCTGACCGCCACGCCGGAGAGCGGTACGATACCGCAGTTCTTCACTT